>DATKHZ010000393.1:0-4959 GCA_035509995.1 Acidimicrobiales bacterium
GCTGGGATCCACCCTCCGGACGGGGGCCAGATCTACTGGAAGGGACAACCCGTCCACATCAGAGCCCCGCGCGACTCAGCCGCCCTAGGTATCGAAACCGTTTACCAGGACTTGGCTTTGTGCAACAACCTCGACATTGTCCAGAACATGTTCCTCGGGCGCGAGAGGACACGGGGTCTGTTCCTGGACGAGAACCCCATGGAGACGGCCGCGTCCGAGACCCTGGCTAGCCTTCGTGTTACCACGGTCCGTTCGGTGCGACAGATCGTGGCTTCTTTGTCCGGTGGGCAGCGTCAGGCGGTCGCTGTAGCCAAGGCCGTCATGTGGAACTCCCAGCTTGTGATCATGGACGAGCCGACGGCTGCTTTGGGGGTGGCCCAAACCGCCATGGTGCTCGAATTGACCCGGCGTTTGGCCGAACGCGGGCTCGGGGTCATTTTTGTGTCCCATAATTTCAACGATGTTTTCGAGGTAGCAGACCAGATCGCGGTCCTCTACCTTGGGCGCTTGGTCGCTTCGATCCCTGCCGCTGACCTGGACCGCCAGATGGTGGTCGACCTCGTCACGTCGGGTACAACTACGCGAACAGTCCCAGGCGCCCTCAAGCCGAACGGAGCTTGACGATGACCCAAGAAGCTGAGCCCATCCCTTCGCTCGAGCAGGTCAATGCACCACCTGTCGCCACCTCGGAGCCGGTCGCCCCGTCCGCTGCGGCCAACCCTGTCAACTCTGTGGTCTCGCTCGGGACTTACGCCCGCGCGTATTGGCTAAGGGTGCTGTCCGGGGACAGCGGCGTCTTACCTGTGGTGGTCGGGCTGGTGCTCATCTCCATCGTCTTCCAGACCGGTAACAGTCACTTCCTCACGGCTGAAAACCTGGTCAACTGGCTACAGCAGGCGTCTTTGTACATGGTCATGGCCATGGGGATCGTATTCGTGCTGCTTTTGGGCGAGATCGACCTCTCAGTTGGTTACGTCGGCCTGTTGGGGGGGGCCATAGCAGCGGAAATGTTGTCAGGGACCCATCCCTGGCCGCTCGCCATCGTAATAGTGGTCTCGTTGGGCGCTTGCGCCGCTATCGGCTTCATCCAAGGGCTCCTCATTACAAGGCTCGGGCTACCCTCGTTCGTTGTCACGCTGGCGGGCCTACTCGGTTGGGAAGGGGTCCTGTTGCTCGTGTTGGGCAACGGGGGGACCGTGCCAATTAACGACAATATCTTTGACGATTTCGCCACAGGTCACACCAACAGCCTGCTAGCCGGCTGGTTGATCATTGGCGCTCTGGTGGTAATTTACGCCGTCGTGCTGTGGTTCCGCGACAACCGCCGTCGTAGCAGCGGGTTGGTGGCGCCCCCGGTGAGCCTCACGATACTCAAGATCGTCGCAATCGCCGCGGCCGGGGCGGGGCTCGTCCTCATCGTCAACGCCAACCGTAGCCAGTTGGCGGCCGCCGGCCCGATACGGGGCCTGCCATGGTTCGTTCTCGAGGTCCTGGGCATCTTGCTGCTGTGGAGCTTGTTGCTGAACCGCACCAAACCGGGCCGTTACATGTACGCCATTGGTGGCAACCGCGAGGCTGCCCGGCGCGCGGGCGTCAACACCAAGTGGATCCGCACACTTGGCTTTACCCTCTGCTCTCTCAACGGAGGGATCGCCGGGTTGATAATCGCTGGGCAGTTCCGTGGCGTTTCTACCAGCGTCGACGGAGGCCAGCTGGTGTTGTACTCCATAGCGGCCGCCGTCATCGGCGGCGCCAGCCTCTTCGGTGGGCGAGGAAAAGCCATCCATGGGGTCATCGGGGGTTTGGTTATCGCCGGTATTGTCAACGGCATGGCGCTGCTGGAAACAAGCGCACAGTTGCAGTACGTGATAACGGGTCTCGTGCTCATTGTGGCGGTGACTGTGGACGCCATCAGCAACCGCCGGGCAACGACAAGCTGAAGGCCTCCGAGCCGCCGGTCGCCGCCGCTCTCCGGCGTTAGACTCTGCCTGTCGAGGGGGTGTAGCTCAGCCCGGAAGAGCGCTACGTTCGCATCGTAGAAGTCGCCGGTTCAAGTCCGGTCACCTCCACCAGCCCAAACAGCATTAGAGCAGCTCAAGCGTCAGATCCATCTGCTAAGCAACTGACCCGTGGTGACCGGTTTGACCTCCGTGCCCGCTCAACATGGGCACGAAGATGGCACGGAGTAGTTGGCCCGAAAGCCCGAACGGTCGGTGGACGTCGGTAGCCTCGTCGCCGTGGACTACGCCGGGGCCTGGACTGCCGAGCGGGGAGGGTGCCATTGCTTCGTGTGCGACTCCCAAGGTAAACCCGACAGCTGCCCCGAGCCCATCGTGACCTCGGGCTGGCGCGTCGGCGGCCGCCTCCGCTGGTACGTCGTCGACGCCTGTGCCGGCCACGCCTCCCAGCTCGTGAAGCGACCGAGCGCTAACTGCGGGTGTTGACCTGGATCCAGCTGATGACGTTTCCGGCCGGATCTACCACGTTGGCCTTGCGCCCGGCGTCACCTATCGCGTCGATCGGCCCGGCGATGATCTTCCGAGTAGCGAGGTCGGCGACGAACTGGTCCAGATCACTGACCGATATGGTCACCGTTGTCTTCCCAGCCCGCGCAGGGTCGTGGATCACGTAAAGCCAGCCGTTGCCAGCTAAGCACCACATAACCTCGTTCTCATTGGGCACGATGTCGGGGACCCGTCCGAAGAGCTGCTCATACCAGCCCATGGCCACTCCTAAGTCTGCCACCGGCACACTGGCGAAGAGAACCTCCATGCTCATCCCAGCAGCCTGCCGTCGGGAGATCGTTCATGTCCACCCGCGAACAGGAGGTCCTCTGTCCTCTATCGACGCCTGCGGGCCACGCCTCCCAGCTCGTGAGCCGCCGGCTCGGGCGTCTGACTGGGCCGGCTGCGAAGCCCCGCGAAACGTGCTTTTCAGCCGCTGCGAAGCCCATCCGCTCCTTCTTGGCGGCCTCGAGCCCTAACTCGGCTGTTTGGCCGTCACGTCGCGGCGCTCCTGGGGCATTGCGGCCTTGCTTCAGCGGGCAAGCCGGTAGGGTTGCCCGCTGAAGCGTTACCAGCCCCCTCGCCGCCTCTCGGAGGGCTCGTGACGGGAGAGTCGGAGGGAAGCTGCACTTCTGCGTCAAGACCTCCGGGCGGTGCTCACGAACGCTGCCCAGGCTCGAAGTGGGCTTCGCTCAGAGGGGGATAGAGCCGAGCGTCTGGGTGGGACGCCGGGAGACGTCGGTTCCTCCGAGCGGCGCTGAGCCCCTGTAGCGCCTCTCGCCGATGTGATTGTCCCACCGTAAGTGGTTAAGTAGTGTCAAAAAGTGGCGATTCCGGAACGGGCCCGGTCGACCCGGCCATAGCCTCCCCAAACGCCTGTACGGTTATGGGGACACGACAAAAGCCCCGACGTGTCGTGCCAGCACTTGCTGGCTGGGGGCGGTACTCCGGACCCTGGTAACGCGACATTTCGCAGCGCCTGAGGTAGGAGAGTGTCATGGCCCCCGTCGGGTCTTCTTTCTTCGCTGTCCCTCCTGTGGTCCCGCTGGGACCTGAGCCTGAGCTGATAGCCGTCTGGCTAGTGGGGGGAGCCCGGCCCACCATCCAGAGAGCCCGAGATCTAAGCATTGACCGGCGGGCGCAGGCCCACATGACGAAGCGCGGCCCTCTGTGGAGGGCAGCGCTCACGTGATGGAAAAGATGACGTAGCAGAACTAGATGTCTACAGAAAAGGAAAAAGATGACCTATAAACTCAAAGACCGGCACTTTTGGCATGTTGCGCCGGGCACGGCGGTAGTGGCGGCGCTCGCCGTTGTGGGCCTCTTCCTGGTCCCCACCATTTCAACCGCTTCGGCGACCACGACGACGGCGGCAACGACCACCACGGCACCCACCACGACCACGACCGCGGTGCCTGGTTCGAATTGTTCCGCTTCGGTGAGCGGTTTTTTCCTCGACCGCACCGGCTGGTCGGCCACCACGGACGCTCCCTCTAGCAGCGCCGACGCGCCCGATAACGCCCTGGACGGCAACTTCAACACTCGCTTTAGCACTAACGAGGACCAAGCCTCCGGTTTGGCCATCCGGGTGGACCTGGGCGCGGCCCGGGCCTTCGACGAGCTGGCCATGAGGGCGCCCAACTCGCCCAACGACTACGCCCGAGGCTACGACGTACTGGTCTCGACCAACGACATCTCCTGGACCACCGTCGCCGCCTGCACGGGCACGGGCAACCCCGAGATCGTCAGTTTCCCCACCCAAACGGCACAGTGGGTCAGGGTGGTCATGACCGCAGCGAGCACCACCAACTGGTGGTCGATCGACGAGTTCGACCTCTACAGCAGTACCCCGCCCCCGACCACGACAACGACGAGCACCACGACGACAGTTCCCACCACCACGACACAGCCCAAAGCTGTGCCGGCGGTGGCGGCGCTCAGCACAAGGCCTACCGTGTCCAACAACAGGGTCGAACTTAGACTGGGCTGCAGCGGGGCCACCTGCCGCGGCACGATCACGCTCAATGAAGGCGGCACCCTGCTCGCCACCAAGAGCTATGCCATGTTCGCGGGCACGGCGTCCAGCTGGCGGGCCTACTTGAACAGCAAGGCCCTCCTGCTACTGGTCAACTCCAGGTACCACACCCTAAATGCCACCGAGGTAGTCACCGTGAGCGACGGCACGACCGTACGGAAACACATAACCCTGGTCGGCCCGGCGGTGACCGCGCTTACGACAAGGGTGGTCGTGTCCGGCAACAAAGTGGAACTGAAGCTGCACTGCAGCGGGGCCACTTGCCAAGGCACGATATGGCTCAATTACGGGAGGCCCTCGCTCGCCAAGAAGAGCTATGGCATGGTGGTGGGCACCACCTCCACCTGGACGACGTACTTGGACAGCGAAGCCATGCACCTCCTGAACAGGGCCAGGTACCACACCCTCAATGCCACAGAG
>DATKHZ010000394.1:0-6861 GCA_035509995.1 Acidimicrobiales bacterium
ACTGCCTGTGATCCCGAGCAGGGTCTGGAACCGGTCGCCCCGGAGGACCCCTTCGGTCAGAGCTTCTATGGCGTTGGGCTGGTCGCCGGCGGGGGACCACTCGGACTCCACTTTGAACGGAGGCATGGCCGCCATGGTACCGGGGCCCAGTGACGGTAAACGCCGCAGCGAGAGGGCCGCAGCGACAGGGCAGTGACGGGATGGCCGGCGTCTATAGTTGGCTGCGTGGGCGATGGGGCTCGCCCGAACCGCACTCGCTGCTGATGGCTCCTACTTAGGGACAACGAGGAGGACGTCATGCGTGCAGTGGCGGTAGGCCTGGCAGGCTTTTTCGGGGCCGTGTCGCGGTACTGGTTGGACGGCCTCGTGAGCCGCGCCACCTCGGGCGCTTTCCCATGGGGGACATTTGTCGTGAACGTGTCAGGCTGCTTTGCGATCGGCTTCCTGACGACGCTCCTGACGGGCAAGATCCTGCCCCACCCCGTCCTGCGCACCGCCATCCTCGTGGGCTTCATAGGCGCCTACACAACCTTTTCGACCTACGTTTGGGAGTCCCTGCAGCTAGCGCGCGGAGGTGCTCTCCTGATCGCAGCAGCCAACGTGGTGGCATCGGTGGCCGCCGGGCTGGGCGCGGCATGGCTCGGGATGTCGCTGGCGGGTGCCGCATGAGCGCCAGGCTGACGGGCCAGGGCACCCTGCTGCGGATCTTCATCGGGGAGTCCGACAACTGGCACGGCAGGCCGCTCTACCAGGCAATAGTGCGCCGGCTGCGGGAGGAGGGCCTGGCCGGTGCGACGGTGATCAGGGCGATAGAAGGGTTCGGGGCCAAGAACCACCTTCATACGTCCCGGCTGTTGCGACTGTCAGAGGACCTGCCCCTTGCCTTCTGGACCAACCACGCCCAAAGCTCGTCGACGGCGCTTTCGAGCTCGTCCAGGCCCCCGTCGTTGACGAGCACCCGGTCGGCCAGCAGACGCCGCTCTGCGCCCGATGGTTGGGCGGCCATACGGGCCCGGGCTCCCGTTTCGGTCATCCCTCGTGCAACGGCCCGCTGCACGGCGACGTTCTCGGGCGCATCGATGAGGACGACAACGTCGAGCCCATAGTCCAGCTTGCGGTGCCTGTCTAGCAGCGGGATCTCGATCACGGCGACTTCGTTGTGGGCTAGGTCGAGCCGTCGCAGCACCTCAGCGCGGATCAAGGGATGTGTGATGTCCTCGAGGGCGAGCCTTTCGGCGGCGTCCGAGAAGACGATATCGGCGAGCGCCTTCCTGTCCAGCTGCCTCGGCTGGCCTGCCGGGCCAGCGCGCGCCGTAGCCCGGTCTCCGAAATGCTCGAGGAGGGCCCGTTCACCGGGGCTCCCTGGCGCAGTCACGTCGCGGGCGATCTGGTCGGCGTCTATCACGGCGGCTCCCCGAGCGGCCATGGCCTTCCCAACCGTGGACTTGCCGGCCCCGAGCGCACCAGTCAGGCCAACCCGCAGCACGTCTGAACCATAGCCCGGCCCCCTTTCGCCCATTCCCCGTCTCCTGCCCGCAGGCAGTGATTACGCTGAGTGGCATGCCGTTCTCACCAGAACACCTGCAAGAGGCGGCTAAGCGCCACCTCTGGATGCATTTCACCCGCATGGGCAGCTACGAGACCCAGGACGTGCCCGTAATCGTGAGGGGGGAAGGCCCCTGGGTATGGGACTCGACCGGCAAGCGTTACCTCGACGGGTTGTCAGGGTTGTACGTGGTCCAAGCGGGCCACGGCCGGCGTGAGCTCGCCGAGGCCGCTGCACGCCAGGCGTCCCAGCTCGCCTATTTCCCGATTTGGAGCTACGCCCACCCGGCCGCCATCGAGTTGGCCGAGCGCCTTGCCGAGCTGGCGCCCGGGGACATCAGCCGCATCTTTTTCACAACCAGTGGAAGCGAGGCTGTGGAGTCGGCGTGGAAGCTTGCCCGCCAGTATTTCAAGGCCATAGGCCAGCCGACGCGGACCAAGGCGATCTCTCGAGAGATTTCCTACCACGGCACAACGATGGGGGCGCTGTCGATCACCGGCTACGAGGCCATAAAGAAGCCTTTCGAACCCTTGGTCCCTGGCACTTCGACGGTGCCTAACACCGATTTCTATCGTGCCCCGGTTCATGCGGACGACCTCGAGGCGTTCGGTTTCTGGGCTGCCGACCAGATCGCCGAGCGCATTGAAGCCGAAGGGCCCGAGACTGTGGCGGCGGTCTTCTTGGAGCCCGTACAGAACTCCGGGGGGTGCCTCACACCGCCGCCAGGTTATTTCCAGCGGGCCCGGGAGATTTGCGACCGCTACGGGGTGCTGCTGGTGTCCGACGAAGTCATATGTGCCTTCGGCCGCCTCGGCTACTGGTTTGGTGCCGAGCGCTATGGCTACCAACCCGACATGATCACAGTTGCCAAGGGTGTGACCTCTGGATATTCACCGATGGGTGCCTTGCTTGCCAGTGAGCGCCTCATCGAGCCGTTCCTGCACGGCACCGCCTCGTTCGCCCATGGCATCACCTTTGCCGGCCACCCGGTCTCTTCGGCTGTAGCGCTTGCCAACCTCGCCCTCTTCGATGACGAGGGGCTGTTGAAACACGTCCGTGACAACGAAGAGGCGTTCCGGTCGTCCCTGGAGTCGCTCGAAGACCTGCCCATCGTGGGCAACATCCGTGGCGCCGGTTACTTCTTCGGCATCGAGCTCGTGAAGGACAAGACGACCCGCGAGACGTTCAACGCCGAGGAAAGTGAAAGGCTCCTGCGAGGTTTCCTGTCACCGGCGTTGTTCGAAGCAGGTCTGGTGTGCCGCACCGATGACCGCGGTGACCCGGTCGTCCAGCTGGCCCCCCCGTTGATTTGCGAGCAGGAGCACTTCGACATCATGGTCGAGATCCTGCGCGACGTCCTGGGCCAAGCGACTGCCCGAATGTAAGCGTGGCGTTTATGCAGCCGCTGGTCCGGCTGCCCTTGTCCAGCTGCCCCTCTGCGCGGGCTGAGCCCACTGCAAATCGCCAGTAGGTTGCCTACCTGGCAGGCGCCGTCCCGGGCCCTGCCTCGCTGACGGGTTCTTTCTCCTTCGCCGTTGCCGGGCTGGGCATGGCTGCCTGGTCCTCGACGGCAGCAGCCTCTTCGACAGCCGCAGCCTCTTTTACGAGGGCTGTCTCCTCGGCGGCGACCACCTCGGCAGCGGCCACCTCGAGCTCTGCGATCTCATCGCCCACAGCGGCCTCTTCGGCCTGAGCAGCTTCGGACTCAGCAACTTCGGCCACGGCCTCCACAGCCGCAGCAGCTTGGACGACGGCGGTCGCGTCGGGGACGACCGGCTCCTCGACCGGGCCGGCCCCCGCTTGGGCGCCGTCGGCCACGGTGCCCGTGGTCCCTCCCGCCGCTTGCTGAGCGTGTGCCTGCTCCTCGAGGTAGCCGGCCCAAGCCGCCTGCGCCTCGGACTCGGGTTCAAAAGCGGTGTAACCAGCCCCGATGTAGTTCCCGTGCTCGTCGTAAGCGTGCTCGCCGAAGGCTTCCCGGTACTCGGCCGCAACCTCGCCGCCCTCCGCAGCCTGCTTGATCGACAGGCTGATTCGCCGGCGGGCCAGGTCGATGTCAATGATCTTGACCCAGAGCTCCTCGCCGGGCGTGACTACCTGATCGGGCTGGTCGACATGGTGCACGGCCATCTCCGATATGTGGACGAGGCCTTCGATGCCATCTCCGACCTGCACAAAGGCACCGAACGGGACAAGCTTGGTGACGCGTCCATAAACGAGCTCTCCGACACGGTGCGCGTTGGCGAACTCCTGCCAGGGATCTGCCTGTGTGGCCTTCAGGGAAAGGCTGATGCGCTCGCGGTCGAGGTCGACGTCCAGCACCCGGACCGTCACGTGGTCACCAACCTGGACCACTTGGCCGGGGTGGTCCACATGCTTCCAGGAGAGCTCCGAAACGTGGATCAGTCCGTCCATGCCCCCGAGGTCGACAAAGGCTCCGAAATTGACGACAGAAGAAACGACGCCCTTGCGCACCTCGCCCGGTTTCAGGTTGGTCAAGAACTCGTCGCGCTGGGAGCGTTGAGCTTCTTCCAGGTAAGCGCGCCGTGACAGCACGACATTGTTGCGGTTTTTGTCGAGCTCGATGATCTTGGCCTCGAGCTCCCTGCCTACGTACGGCTGTAAGTCACGTACGCGGCGCAGCTCCACCAGCGACGCCGGCAGGAACCCCCGGAGCCCAATGTCCAGGATCAGGCCGCCTTTGACAACTTCGATAACTGGCCCGCGCACGGTCCCATTGCGTTCCTTCACGCCCTCGATGGTGCCCCAGGCCCGCTCGTACTGCGCACGCTTCTTGGAAAGTACGAGCCGTCCTTCCTTGTCTTCCTTCTGAAGGACGAGAGCTTCGATCTTGTCGCCGAGCTTGACCACGTCGTTGGGGTCGACGTCGTGCCGGATAGACAGCTCCCTTGCGGGGATAACGCCTTCCGACTTGAAACCTATGTCGAGCAGGACCTCGTCCTTGTCGACTTTGACCACCGTTCCGGAAACGATGTCGCCGTCGTCGAACTCGACGATCGTGCCAGCAATGGCGTCTTCGAAGGAGGTGGTCCCCAGGTCGTCGGATACAACCTGGCGAGGCGTGTAAGCACCGGACTCGTCGAAAGTGCCCATCTCTGCCGAGGAAGTTTGTTCGGCAATCTCAGAGGCATTTGTCGGCGGGGTGAGGTCGGACATGTGGTCAGGGCTTCCTTGGAATTGGGGGTTGTACGTCGGGCACGGAAAAAGTTCGCGCACCGCATGCTACACCCTCGTGGCCGTGGCTCCTTCGCGGCCCCATAGCGGTCCTGAGCAGCTATTTCAGGCTCGCCAGCCCGACCAGTGACGGGTATGGGGGGCGTCGTTGTGGGCCGGGGTGATAGGTGGCGCTCCGGCGCCGGTGGGCAATGCCCGAGGAACGCGTCCTGTTGTCCTAGCGTTAGCAGATCTGTGAAGAGAAAACGCTTTCTCGCTTTGTCGTGCGCCTCCCTGGCAGCGTCAGTCCTGGCGGCGGGCTGCGGATCCGGGGCCAACTCCGCTGTCAGCGGCGGCACTACCAGCCCCAGGCCAGTCACGACCACATCGGTTGTCGCGACCACCACGGTGCCGCTGAGCCCCACTGCCGTCCCCACGACCCTGGTCACGACAACGACGACGGCGGGAGGCCAACCCGCCGGCGGAGCGGTGCCTGCAAGCTTTGACCCCGTCTCGTTCACCGCTATATCGGCCAGCGAGTACTGGCTTCTTGGTGACGCGCTCTGCAAGAACCCGGTTTGCACTTCGATCGTGCGGACGACCGATGGCGGGGCCAATTTCGTCGGGTTGCCTGCACCGGTCGCGCCGCTTGCGACAACGTCCGAGGTGGCGCCGACGGCCGGCGGCGTAAACACCTTGCTTTTTGCCGACCCGTTGGATGGTTACGCCTTTTCGACCGGGGCCGCCGGGGCTTTCTTCGACACCCATGACGGCGGCGAGCAATGGGCACGCCCTGGGTTCCTAACGGGCCGTGAGCTGCTTGGTTTTGGCACGGGCGGTGGCTATGCCCTCGCGCTCGAGGACACATGCCCTAACGGCAGCTGCTCATCGCTCGTGCTGGAGCGCTCGCCGGTCGGATCCGACGACTGGGTGGGCCTCCCAGTCCCGGTGCCAGCCGGCGCAGACCAGGTCGCGACGATGGCGGTCCATGGGAGCGACCTGTGGTTCTCGGTCACGACCGCCGCCACGCAGTCCAACCAGCTTCTTGTGGCGAGCACTAATTCCGGCACGACCTTCGCCAGCTACACGAGCCCATGTTTTGCCGGCCTCGGGGGGACGATCGAGGCGTCCTCGTCGACGGTGCTATGGGCAGTGTGCCCAACAGGCATGCTGGCGGAGGTCTTCCGTTCGACGGACGGCGGCGCGCGGTGGAGCCCGCTGTCGTCGGCCGGCGAGATGGAAAACTCGGCGCAATTGGCCGCTGCGAGCGCGACGACCGCCGTTCTCGAGCAGGGTAGCCAGGGCCCGGTGCTGCGGACCGACGATGGCGGTGCCACCTGGCAGACGGTCTACCCCTCCGCTAACGGCGCCTGGTACTGGCACTGGACCGGCTTCACGGACAGCAGCACGGGTTCAGCGCTTCGGTCCGAGGCCAACGCCCCGGCCAATTGGCCGTGGCCGAACGGTCCGAGCCCGGAACAGCTCTGGCGTAGCACTGACGGCGGCAAGACCTGGACCGGGCCGGTGAGCTTCGGCTAGCTCATCTATCGCTTAGGTTTCTCGTGGACGGGGTGGGCGTCAAGCGCCGCCGCTGCGAGGACGTCGAGGGCTGTCAATCGGCCCCTCCGAAAGCCTTCCCAAACATGTGTTCGATTGGTAATCTGTACACGTATGTCGGACCGGCTCATCGTTCGCGGGGCGCGCGAGCACAACTTGCAGGACGTCTCGCTCGACCTGCCGCGGGACCGCCTCATCGTGTTCACGGGGCTGTCGGGGTCGGGCAAGAGCAGCCTTGCCTTCGAAACCATCTACGCCGAGGGCCAGCGGCGTTATGTCGAGTCGTTGTCCGCCTACGCCCGGCAGTTCCTCGGCCAGATGGACAAGCCCGACGTCGACTTCATCGAAGGGCTTTCGCCGGCGATATCGATTGACCAGAAGTCGGCCTCGCGTAACCCGCGAAGCACAGTAGGCACGATCACCGAGATATACGACTACCTGCGCTTGCTTTACGCCCGCGTCGGGATCCCGCACTGCCCCAAGGACGGCAGCATCGTGTCCCGCCAGACGCCACAGCAGATCGTCGACCGCGTACTGAGGCTCCCGGAGGGCACCCGCTTCCAGGTGCTTGCCCCCATGGTGAGAGG
>DATKHZ010000395.1:0-4820 GCA_035509995.1 Acidimicrobiales bacterium
GTGGTGGGCTCGCCGCTGGGGACCTCTCTCGAATCGGGCGAGCTTCCAGACGGCTCAGCCGACCCCGTCCTAACCTTGTAAGGTCGCTGTCCAGGACTGGTAATTTGACGTGCACATTGCGGTAGTACCGCTGGCAAACACGACGTTTTCGCGCCATGCTCCGGCCACCGTTGACGGTCCGCTCGGGGTCGGGCCCTCGAAGTACCCCGCGAAGGTGTAAGTGATCCTGGCGTTGTAGCTGTTGATCACGCCGCTCTCTGACACGCTAGTGGTGAACGACCCGTTGGGCTGGACTGCTACCGCCCGTAGCGTAAATGGTGTGTTGATGTTGCTAGAAGGGATGCAGGATTCCGCAGTGGTGGGTAGGGAGACGTTCAGTATGCTGGCGCCGCCAGGTGCAACCGAGAACGTTATCCCCCAGCCCTCGCCGTTGGAGCCCGAGTAGTTGCCAGGCTTCACTACAGACTTGTTCCAGGGCGGTTCCGTGTACAACGTTGCCTTCCAAGACTGAGTGTTTGATGTGCACGCAGCCGTGGTCCCACTGGCATACGCGATGTTTTCTCGCCAGGTTCCGGCAGCGCTTGCCCCAGCGCTTGCGGTCGCGGCCTGGAACTGTCCCGTAAACGTGTCGGTGATCTTGACGCTGCTACTGTTGAGCACGCCGTTCTCGGATGTCGTAGTGCTGAACGACCCGTTCGGCCGTATCGCCACCTGCAATACTCCCACTGACCCGTTGGTGTTGCCAGAAGGAGTGCAGGACTCCGAAGTGGTGGGCATGGAAAGGTTCTCCACACTCTTGCCTCCGCGGGAAACGTAGAACGTGATCCCCCAGCCCTCGCCGTTGGAGCCTGAATAGGGTCCCGGCACTGCTACATACTTCGCGGTCGGTGGCGGCTGCGTCGTCCGCCCTGCCAAGAACTGTGCCGCGACGGCAGTCAAGCTCGACACCATCACTTTGCAGGCTCCGGCACCGGAACAGGGGCCGCTCCACCGTAGGAACGTTGAACCGTTCCTGGGCTGCGCGGTGAGGACCACGCTCGTGCCCGTTGTAAATGTCGCAGTGCATTTAGCGGGACATGCGATCCCGGCAGGTTGGCTGGTAACGCCGCCACTCCCCAAGATCACCACTACTAACGTCGGCGGTGTGGCGGCGACGGCGGGCATCGCGGCGCCAAACAAGGATGCGGCAGCGACGGCTACCCCGGCGAAACATGTCATCGCTCGACGGCGACTAAGGGACAATACCCGCCTCGTAAGCCTTAAATTCTCAGAACTCAATGCCATCGCTCAGCCTCCAGACAATGTCCACGCATCGTCCGATGCGCAGTTCAGCTCTACCGGTGAACCTGGAAGCGTTAGTCGCAGCTTCGACGGGCGGGGACTCGGCTCGGGGCTGAGGAGACGTTTTCGACCGAGCAAAGCTTCCAGTCGGGCTCTACCCGGTCCGCTACGGCATTCGTAGCTGTGGCCAGGTACGTTACCACGATCGCCGTTGTGCACGCAATGGTGGGATCGCTGGAGGACAATTGCGAATAGGAGGCACCGGCTCGCCGGTAAATGGGTTCCCTTGGCGGGCGTAGTTCGTGAGCCACGCGATGGGCGATCGCCTGGCTCGGTTAACGGGCGCTCATCGCGACTTCGATGACGGTGAACGAGCTCGCTGGGGCTTTCACGACGAGGACGTCGCCTCTGGGTAGCTCGGCTCCCTCCTCCAACTTGACTCCTTCAATTTCGGCGGGGCTATCCGCGGTCCCTGGGGAGAAGATACTGGCGGAGCGGTCCGTCCCCGTCATGGTCCGCACCCGGGCCGGGCCGGAGAATGTGCCGTCACGCAGCCGCAGCTCGACTGCGTCGGCCGACCCCGGGTCGCGGTTCACTATCGCGGCGCTCAACCTGGAGCGACCAGAATCCACGGTGGCAGACGCATCGATAGTGGCAAAGGGGCCTAAATCGGCGATGCGGTGGCTCCATCGGTCACCCGGCTGCGGCGCGGGAGCCTCGACCGTGGGCGACTCGACCCGGACGTCGACGGCTTCGTCGAGGGCGGATTCTGAATGCAACTGGAACGGGTAGTAGATCGGCTGGACGAAGGCGCCCTGTGCCCTTGTGACTATGGGAGCGATTGCATTTACCATCTGGGCCAGGTTGGCCATTTTGACCCACGCACAGTTACGGACGAATATGTTCAGATATGTGGCGACGGCCAGGGCGTCGACGATTGAGTAGCGCTCCTCCAAGGCCCCGTCGTCAGTCCGGTACCAAACGTTCCATTCGTCATACGCAATGCCAGGAGTGTGGCTGAGCCGTTGGGTATAGGCGGTCCGGGACAAGCACGTACTTGTGTAGCGGATGGCCCGTTCCGACTGGTGCGGGCTGAGGACATTGCTCCAATAGTCGCCCGACCCCGTATATATGTGCAGGGAATGGAGGTCGACCAGCGCTGACAAGCCCTCGATTACCACTCGGTCCCAGTCATCCCAACCGTTCATCCCGCAGCTGACCAGCTTGATGCCGGGGTCAAGGCGCCGGATAGCTTTGGCCCAGCGCGACGCCGTCTTAACGTACTCGTCGGCCGAAAGCTGGCCCACTTGCCAATCGCCGTAGATCTCGTTGCCCAGCCCCCAATAGGGGACGCCATAGGGCTCCGCCCGCCCGTTCTCACGTCGACGGTCGGCCCAGTACGACTTGGCCGCGGAGTTGCAGTACTCGATCCAGGCCAATGCCTCGGAGAGGGTGCCGGTACCCATGTTGAGGCAGATGTACGGGGTCACGCCCAATGTCGCGCAGTACTGGAGAAACTCGTCGGTGCCGAAATGGTTGGGCTCCTCGCCCCCCCAGGCCAGCTCGACGCGCCGGGGACGGGAGGCGCGCGGCCCGATACCGTCGGTCCACAGGTAGTTGCTCACGAAGTTGCCGCCCGGCCAGCGCAGCACGCTCAGCTTGAGCGGGCGGAGAAGGTCGAGCACATCGGTGCGAAAACCGCGGCCGTCGCTGAGCGGCGATCCCTCCTCGAACAGCCCCCCGTTGATGCAGCGTCCCAAGTGCTCGACAAAGCCACCGAACACGTTGCGGTCAAGCTGGCCCAGGCTCCGTCCGGGATCTACCGTCACTCTGCTCACGGTCCCTCCTTGCTCTTCAAAGTTACAGGTCGACGGGAATGGGTCAAGACTTGGGTCGCACGGGAGCCGACACGTGTTTGACATGGCTCCAAACATGCCAGACGCTACGACCGGGGCCGCCTGATGTTAGCGTTCTCAGATACCTGAAGACGTGTGAACGACAAGATTTGCCGGTCCCGGAATGTGAGCGCTCATACCGGGCCCTATGGCTGCGCTCGTTGGGGATCCCTCTCCATTGCCGAAAAGAATTGCGAGGCCACAGTGACCGATTCGTCCAAGACCGCTGGCAAGCATGAAATATGGTTCCTCACCGGGAGCCAGGAGCTCTACGGAGATGAGACGCTGCGCCAGGTGGCCGCTCAGTCCAGGGAGGTCGTCGCGCTGTTGAATGCCGGCCCCGAGATCGGTGTAAACATCAGCTGGAAGCCGGTCCTCACCGGTGCGGCGCAAATTCGCCGAGCGTGCATAGACGCCAACAGCCAAGACGCCTGCATAGGCGTCGTGGCTTGGATGCACACCTTTTCACCCGCCAAGGAGTGGATCGCCGGGCTGGACGTGCTGCGCAAACCCCTTTTGCACCTGCACACCCAGGCCAACCTCTCGCTGCCGTGGGCCACGATCGACATGGACTTCATGAACCTCAACCAAGCCGCGCACGGCGACCGCGAGTTCGGCTATGTCCAGACCCGTCTGTCGGTGCGGCGAAAGACCGTCGCAGGCCACGCCAGCGACCCAGCCGTCCGCGCCAGGATCGGCTCGTGGGCGCGCGCGGCGACGGGCCACCATGCGACGACCGAGATGCGGCTCGTCCGCTTCGGCGACAACATGCGCGGCGTCGCGGTGACCGAGGGCGACAAGGTGGAGGCCCAGCTCCGCTTCGGGGCCTCGGTCAATACCTATGGCGTCAACGACCTCGTAGCGACCGTTGACCGCGTGCCGGCCGATGCGGTCGACGACCTCGTGGCCGAGTACGAGGAAAGCTATGAGGTCGCCCCTGAGCTTTTGACTGGTGGCGCGCGCCATGGGTCGTTGCGCTATGCCGCCCAGCTCGAGGTGGGCCTGCGTTCGTTTCTTACCGACGGGGGCTTCACGGCCTTCACGACCAACTTCGAGGACCTAGGGGGGCTGCGCCAGCTGCCGGGGATCGCGGTCCAGCGGCTGATGGCCGATGGCCACGGCTTCGGCGGCGAGGGCGATTGGAAGACCTCCGTGCTCCTGCGGGCACTCAAGGTTATGGCGGGCGACCGAGCCGGGGGCACCTCGTTCATGGAGGACTACACCTATCATTTCGGCCCTGGCGAACCCAAGATCCTCGGTGCTCACATGCTCGAGGTCTGCCCGAGCATCGCACTGGGAAGACCAAGGTGCGAGATCCATCCCTTGAGCATCGGGGGCCGCGAGGACCCCGTCCGCCTTGTCTTCGACGCCGCGCCTGCCAAAGGCTTTGTCGCAGGCTTGGTCGACCTCGGGGACCGCTTCCGCCTCGTTGCCAACGACATAGAAATTGTCCCGCCCGACGAACCCCTGCCGAAGCTCCCGGTGGCGCGCGCCGTGTGGAAGCCAGCGCCCAGCCTGTCGACGTCAGCGGAGTCCTGGTTGAGCGCAGGTGGCCCGCACCACACGGTGCTCACAACCGCTGTTGACATCGAGACGCTCGAGGACTACGCCGTCATCACAGGGGTCGAGCTCGTCCGTATCGAC
>DATKHZ010000396.1:0-2176 GCA_035509995.1 Acidimicrobiales bacterium
TTGTAAGGTTGGCGCGGATGCTCGCCTTGTCACAAGCTCAGCTGAGATCGCGGCGGCCGACGGCGTGGTGCTGCCCGGTGTGGGGAATTTTGGCCGTTGTAGCGAGGCTCTGTCGTTCAGCGGGCTCTGGCGGGCGACCTCTGACGCAGCCACTTCGGGCCGACCGTTCCTCGGGATTTGCGTCGGGATGCAACTCCTCTACGCGGGGTCGGAGGAATCGCCCGATGTCCCCGGCCTCAGTATCTTCGAAGGGACCGTCTCGCTGCTGCCTGATGGAGTGAGGCGACCGCAGATGCAATGGAACCTCCTTGACGTCCGAGGAGGGGGCCGGCTTCTTGCTGGCTACGAAAACAACGCGTGGGTTTATTTCGTGCACTCGTACGCGCCGCCAATTGGCGCGGAGACCGTCGCGACTTGCGACTACGGAGGCTCGGTCGCGGCAGCCGCCGAACGGGGCACCGTGTGGGCCACCCAGTTCCACCCCGAAAAATCCTCGACGGTCGGCCTTGGCATAATTGCCAATTTCGTGCGCGCCTGCTCGTAGCCATGGAACTCTTCCCGGCGATAGACCTGCGGGCGGGGCGGTGCGTGCGCCTGGCGGAAGGTGATTTCGGACGAGAGACCGTTTACGGCGCCGACCCGGTGGAGCGTGCGCAGGCCTTCGAGGCGGGCGGCGCCCGGTGGCTCCACGTTGTCGACCTCGACGCGGCGAGGACAGGTGTGGCCAGCAACCGGCACGTGGTGGCCGCGATCGCGGCGGCAGTCAGGATCCCCGTCCAGGCCGGCGGCGGAGTCCGCAGCCAGGCCGATGCGGCTGAGCTGCTCGACGCTGGGATTGCCAGGGTGGTGGTCGGCACGGCAGCTGTGCTTCAGGTGGGGTTCCTGGCCGAGATCGCCCAACAGTGGCCCGGGCGGGTCGCCGCCGGCGTCGACCACCGCAACGGCGAGGTAAGGGTGAAGGGATGGACCGAAGGTGCCGGCCGCGACGTAGCCAGCGTCGTGTGCGAGCTTGCAGCGGCGGGAGCCGCCGCCGTCATCGTGACCGAGATATCGCGCGACGGGCTGTTCCTCGGCCCTGACCTGGTCGGGTACCGCGCCCTGCTGGAGGCCTGCGAAGTACCCCTGATCGCATCGGGCGGGACCGGGTCGCTCGACGACCTTCGCCGCCTGGCCCGCTTGCGGGTCGCTGGCCGGCGCCTTGCCGGAGCCATCGTGGGCCGCGCTATTTACGAGGGACGCTTCAGCGTCCCCGACGCCGTGGCCGCCTCACGGGGGGCTCCCGGAGCGAGCGGACCCGTATGACAGCGCCGGTAGGAGGGCGGTAACAGTGTGCCGGTATGCGAGCGATGACAGCGTCGGAAAGAGGGCGATGAGGGCGCCGGCATGAGGGCCGTGCGTGTGGTCCCATGCCTTGACGTCGACGGCGGAAGGGTGGTCAAAGGGGTGCGCTTCCAGGGCCTCCGCGACGCTGGCGACCCGGTGGAGCTCGCGGCTCGGTACGACGCCGAGGGTGCCGACGAGATCGTGTTCTACGACATAACGGCCTCCGCCGAACGGCGCGAGACGATGCTGGATGTCGTCTCGCGTACTGCGGAGCAGGTTTTCATACCGCTAACAGTCGGCGGCGGCGTCCGTACGCTCGAGGACGCGCGGCGCCTGCTGAGACTCGGCGCAGACAAGGTGAGCGTCAACTCCGCAGCGGTCGAGCGACCCGAGCTCGTTTGTGAGATCTCCGATACCTTCGGTGCCCAGTGCGCGGTGGTCGGCGTGGACATGCGCCGCAAACTGGGCCAAGAGGCCGCTTGGGAGGTCTACATCCACGGTGGGCGCGTGCCGACCGGGGTCGATGTAATGGAATGGGTGGCCAAGTGCGAAAAGCTCGGCGCAGGGGAGCTCGTTCTCAATTCGATGGACCGCGACGGGACACGGCAGGGTTACGACCTCGAGCTGACCCGCAAGGTTGTCGAGGCCACCGGGATCCCCGTTGTGGCAAGCGGCGGGGTGGGCGTTGTTGCCGACCTGGTGGACGGTGCCACCCTCGGGTTGGCCGACGCCGTGCTGGCAGCGTCCATCTTCCACTTCGGGGAAGCGACCATCTCCGACGCCAAGGCCGCGCTAGCAGCCGCCGGCGTGACCGTCCGGCCGGTAGCGCGCTAGCTTGCCGGAGGTGACCTCG
>DATKHZ010000397.1:0-4427 GCA_035509995.1 Acidimicrobiales bacterium
CAGCGTCTCCGATTGTCCCCCTGGGCCGATGTATCTGCCCACGGCCATGCAGTCCTGGGGGTCGGGACATGACACACTCGAAAGGACTAGCTGGCTGGCTCGCGGGGCGTCTGATGGCAGCGGAAGAGCCGTCGCTTGCCAAGCCCGACCGTCGAAGAAACCCGCATAGCCATCGGCTACCGCAATGCAGTTCCGTAGTGAGGTGCACGATATGGCGTCCCAGCTCCCGAGCACCGGAGCCTCGGGGCCCGCGATGACCGCCGCCGTCTGGCCGATCATTACGGACAAGGGTTTGTTGCTTGGCTTCACGAGGGGCAGGACCGGGGCAGGGTGGTCGCTAAGGTCCTGGTCGCCGATCGCCACGCAAGCCAGCGCCCCAACGCAACTGACGGCGGATAGGTCGCTTTGGCGGACCACGGCTGAGCCCGCCCAGGGGCGGCCCGGAGCCGCCGCCGGGTAGTACCCCGAGTCCCCTTCCAGCCACCTGCCGGTTTTCGCGTCAACCAGTTCGACCAGAAGCATCCCTTCCTCGGTAGGTCCGGTGCCCACCGCCCACACGAGGTGGCCATGGGGGTACCGGGGCTGGGTCAGTTCGACGAGGCTCGCCCCCACAACGCCCGAACCTCTCCCATTAGCCCGTTCCGCAGTATCCACCGCAGCCAATTCGGGTACCGTCGCCGCTGAGGCCTCTGACGGCGTAGCAACAACGATGGTTACGTCGGCGTTGCCGACTGCGGCAAAGAACGAGTTGGGCAACGGGGCAAGAGCTTTCGCCGGGGCTGAGCCGATACTCAGCGCTGCCATAGCCGCCCCGAGGGCCAGCGCGACAACGGAAGCCTTAATGGTGAAGGTTGACAGCATCGCCTCTCGCAAGAGATCCTATTCGAGCAACCTCCCCACTTCGCCGTGGTCTCGAGGATGAAGTACGTGATCGATGTTCTGGCTCTATGGTCCCCGGACTCGTTTCTTGACAACACGGCGGTCCGTCTGCCTGGCCCGGGTCGGACCTCGCCATCGAGGCTCGATCTTCGACCCGGAGCCGGCTACAGCCACTGCCCAACATGTCGACCGACTACCCAGCCGTCGAGCCTTCAGTGGACATAATCAATTCATCATTGAGCGCGTTCACAAAGTCAACCTGATAATCGATATTCCAACGAGCCTGGAATTCAGGGGGACCGGCACTCGGAATGACATACCCCCCCTCAGGAAGTATCTCGATTGCCCATGCCGAATATGTCGTCGGGCCTCCTAGACCTGGACCCCCTGCGAGCGTGACCAGGCTTGCAGCCGAAGCGACTGACCCCGCAGGTAAAACGGCCAGCGCCGTCGCCACTGCAGCCTGCGGAGTTATCACCGGGCCGAGGCTGGTCTGTTGAGCAGCGGTTATGGGTGTAACCGTAACGCCCGTTTTGTCTAGAGCCCCGATGACAGCCGCGGACAGCGCCGCTGTCGGCGTAGTGGCCGTACCGAGAGTTGTCGTGGACGTGGCAGTCGTCGTCGACGCCACGACGGGTGCGCTGACTGCCGGAGGCGATCCGGCGGTAACAGTAACTGCTATAGCTGCCAACACGACGGTCAACAAGCCGCCCGTTAGAGCAAGATGCCGCCTTAGGCTGTTCAACCAAAACATATTCGGAATCCTCCCTTTAATCGATGAAGAAGTCGTTCAGTTAGTGCAAGCCGAATCCCAGGTCTCGTAACTTGAACCGGTCACTGAGCCCTCTTTGTCGAATGAGGGAAGAGGGTTGGTCGTGGCTCCATAGTTAGACTCCCACACCGCATTCGACGATCCTGTCGTAGGCGCCCAGGATCCTGACGTGCCGGCGGGAGCGTAGACCTGTAGCGCGTCGGTGTACTCGGGGTCGCCACTGCCTCCGGGGAACTGACTAGCTTGGTCCTTCGCCTCGACGTCGGCTTCCATGCCCGAAGGCACAAAATGGCTATCCCTTGATGACGTCAAGTAGGTCCAATTAGTGCTACCCGCAGGCGCATCCCACCACGTCCAGCACTCGTTGTCGGTACACGCGGGGTTGTAGTCGATCTTGTATTCCTCAAGCTCTTTGAAACCAGGATAGACATAATCGGTGTTAATCCAGTTATATCCGTAGGCGGGGTCATAGTACTCGACAAAGACGCTTCGGACATTGTTCTCTTGTTCGAGCCAGCCAATTTGAGAGAACCTGCTGACGAAATCAGTAAGCATAACCCACCCCGCGTCGGCATTGTTATAGCCGTTGGAGGTCACTGGGTCGACATAGGGAGAGTACGTGTAGATATAGCCTTGAACGCCCCCACACGAATTGCCTGAACAACCCGCCTCTATGCCACCGTAGTAAAGATTCTCATACTCTCCAGACGAGTTGACGTTGAAGTTCGGAGTTCGGTTGGGATTGCAACCCATTCCGCCTCCGGAGGCGCCAGCCACTGACGGCCAGAGGACAATGGCAACCGTAGCAATGCCGATGCACCTAGTCATGCGTCCAAGACGCCGGTCAACAGACGGGTGTTCCGGTAACGCTGGTCTGCTCACGCGCAATGTAAACCTCCTTTGGAGTGTCGGAGGATGTCCCGAACGCCATGGAAATTTGGGGCCGCTCCCCCAGGCACAAGTATGGAATTTTGGGGCCGCTCCCCGAAATAAGTATGGCACGTTAGGGTGGAGTCAGTCAAGCAATTCTCGAGAAGTTGGGAGAAGTTTGTGGAGACCTGGACGGCTCAGGGCCAAGGTCCAGGGGCGTCTCGGTGGGGTTGAGGGAAGCGTCAACCTCGGGAATCCGCATGTCCGTTGTTACCCACGTGTCGGTCTGTGCCACGTTCCCGAGCGCACCCCGTGTTGGATGCGTCCCTCCAGCCTCGGCGGACCAGCCGGCTGAAGTGGATCTGACCGGCAGGTGGGCGGATCTCGCGCCAACTTCGTGAGCGCCACCAACTCGGTGCCAAATTGATTGAACGAGCCGCAACTTCTAATAAGTCGTGACACCAAGTCCAGAGTCGTCGGATGGGACGCCGTCGTCCGGCGAGTTATCGATGTCTTTGTGTGGCGACCGGGCTGCGAGTAACAACAGAACCACGATCCACGTCTCGTTCAGCTAACGCCGGCAGGCTCTCGGCGGAGGGGTAGCCTGGTGAACATGGCAGCAGAGCTGGTCTTCGTGGTCGAAGAAGCGCCGGAAGGCGGTTACACCGCCCGAGCCCTCGGTGCGGCGATCTTCACCGAGGCGGACGACCTCGACCAGTTACGTGCGATGGTCCGCGATGCCGTGATGTGCCACTTCGAGGACGAAGACCGGCCGAAGGTTCTGCGGCTGCACCTGGTGCGCGACGAACTGCTGGCCGTGTGAGGCTACCGCGGGACCTGGGCGGCCGAGGCTGGCCGTACTCCTGGACCGCCACTATGGCTACAAAATCGCCCGTCAAAGCGGGAGCCACCTCCGCCGCCTAGTGATGACCGTGCGTGGCGAACGCCGTGTCACCGTTCCGGCAGGAGGGCCGCTTCGCGTCGGCGCACTGGCCGCGATGTTCGCCGAGGTCGTCACCCATCACTGCGTCCCCCGTACCGCGCTCGAATAGCGTCTCTTCGGGTAGCAAGTCGGCTGGACGCCCTTCCCTTAATGGCCTCCTGCCGGAGTAGGGCTAGACGCAGGAGGCCGTCGGCGTGCGCGATCCGTGCGCGAAGCAAAGGGCAACAGGGGTTCCGGGCCATCAACAGCGGGTAACGAAAATGCAGCTCAACGGTCTGATGAGGTCGAACTACGGGCGTATGGTTAGGGCCTTTTTCTGCTTTGGGAGCAGGAGGCCGGGGGTTCAAGTCCCCCCTCCCCGACCAGAAAAGTGCAGTTCAGAGGCGTGCCGGCGGGAACTTAGTTGAGGCACGAGAGCGCGGCTTGGTCCGGTCAGTCTCTGTCTTGGGCCTGGAGCCAGCGCACCACAGCTCGTACGCGACGGTTGCCCTCGGCTTCCTCAGGTAGGTCGAACTTGTTGAAGATCGAGCGGATATGGGTTTCGACCGTCTTGCCCGAGAGGAAAAGGGTGTCGCAGATGGCTTGGTTGCTGAGGCCCTGGGCCATAAGTGCCAGAACCTCCCGTTCTCGCTCGCTCAGTGGATTTGCCTTCTGGTTGGCCCTGTGTTTGCTCAAGAGCTGGTCGGTCACCATGGGGTCGATGACGCTCCCACCCGACGCCACCTGGCGGGCGGCGCTGACAAACTGGTCTATCTCGCTGACCCGCTCCTTCAAGAGGTAGCCGATGCCTGCACTCTGCCCGTCCAGAAGGTCGACGGCCGCCGAGGACTCTATGTACTGGCTCAGGATGAGCACCGCCACCTGGGGGTGGTGGGATTTCACATATGCCGCCGCCCGGAGGCCCTCGTCCCGGTGCCCCGGGGGCATGCGAATGTCTGTGACGACCAAGTCGGGCGGGTCGTT
>DATKHZ010000398.1:0-2724 GCA_035509995.1 Acidimicrobiales bacterium
CGGTGCGGAAGACGCGCCCTGCGATGGATGTTGCCACCTCCTCCTCGCCGAAGATCGGGTCACTCAGATCAGGGCTCAACAGCACGGGCTGTAGGACTACACCTTGGAAGTCGGCCAGGTACATGAAGATGTCCTCAGCCCCGATGGGTGCGGCGGCGGTGCGGATGAGGCCGACCAGCTCCCTCGGCGAGGCTTCCACCACGGCGTCGAGCGCCGCCGAGTAGTCGAGTGAGCTCACGATGCAAGTCTGCCACCTGGGGCGCGCACCATACGCGCCGCACTAGTTGTCCGCGCTTACGGGCGCCTCGCCTGCGCGAGCACCTCGTAGGGGAACGCTGCAGCCGTCGGCGAGGACCTGCTCGTGAGGCGAGGGCTGGTAGAACCCCAGCTCCGATCGGTTGTCGTACCCGGGGTCTCCGGGTCTGGAGGACGAACGTGTCATCCTCGACGCCTGCCTGTTCTCCAGGCAGGACGCCGACCTGCTGGTCGTCCACGTCAACGTCCTGGACGGTTCGTCTTCTCGCCGGCAGCGCCAAGCCCTGGACCGAAACCGCGAGCTGGCATCCGAGCTCGGCGGCAGCTACATCGAGGTGGAGGGGAACACCCCGGCCCCCGTGCTCGCCGACATCGCACGGGCCCACTACCCAGCGCGTTCACTCTCCCCGCTGCGCACACCCGGCCGCCGGCGATTTGCCGAACCGGCTGTGAAGAGCGCTGCCACGGCCACCAACGCGCCGAGGATCGCCGTCGCACGAGGCCCGTACCCGTTGAACACCAAGCCGCCAGCTAGGGAACCCCCGGCGATGCCCACATTGAACGAAGCGGAGAGCCAGGCGGAGGCGACGTCGGTGCTGGCCGGGGCGACCTCGAGTACCTGGTTTTGGTTGCTGACGTCGTAAGCGCCGAGAACGAAGCAGGCGACCGCAGCGAACGCCACGGCCGCTGGAAGCGCGCGGCCGGCAAGATAGAGGCCGAAAAGAGCCGGTGCCAGCAGGGCCATCGGAACGAGGGAGGCGATGCGTGGTCGCCGGCGCGACAAGCCGGACCCCGCGAAGACCCCTGCCACCGTTGCCGACCCAGTGAGGAGGAGTACAGGGGCCACGTCGCGGAGGGCGAGCCCGGCGACCTTTGTGAAGAACGGGCTCACGTAGGTGAACATGCAAAAGAAGCCGCCAACGGCCAGGGCTGTTGTCACCAAGGCGAGGCGGTAGCGGCGCCGGTCGGGCGCCGAGCCAGTCCCGGCGTGCGTCTCGGCGGGGTGGTAGCTGGGCAGGAACAGCGCGATCGGGGCTAACAAGACGGCGGCCAACACCCCGACTCCTATGAACGCGGCGCGCCAGCCGGCCAACTGCCCAAGCCATGTGCCGGCGGGGACACCGAGGACGACGGCCATTGACCCGCCGCCGAGGATCCAGCCCACAGCGCGCCCCGTCATCCCTGCCGGGAACAGGCTGGCAGCCGTCGGGATCACGAGCGACCAGAAGAGAGCTTGCGCGAGCGCGGTCACGACTCGGACGGCCATGAGCCAGCCGTAACCCGGGGCCGCGGCGGCGGCAAGCGAGGTGAGCACGAGGGCAGCCATGAGGACGCACATTGTGGCCTTCCTCGGCAGCCCCTTGGCCAGGTGAGCCAGAGGCGCCGAGAGCACAACGTTGATCGCGGCGTAAACGGTCACGAGCCGGCCCGTCGCAACTAGCGACGAGTGGAGGGCGTGCGACATGGGCTGGAGGAGACCAACGGGGAGGCTCTCAGTCGTCACGTAGGCGAACGCAGCAGCGCTCAGCGCTGCAAGCGCTGCCGTGGCAGCCATGGGATCGCTCCGATGCAGCACGGCCTCGGGCGCGTCGGGCGCGTCCGCACGACCCTCAGAGCTTCGGCCGGAGCCCACCTGAGGGTCGTCGTCCTCGTGGCCTTCGGGCGTTTCAGTGCAGCACACGGGGCCCTCCAAAAGTGGACCAAACGGGATAAGGCTAAGAGCCTCTTGATGCTTGCCGCGCCGTTGCCGCTGGCACAAGGCCACTGCCCGGAAACGTTCCGAGGACTATTGCGGCATGGGCCGAAGCCCGGTCAGCTCCGCGGCGGGGGCGGCAGGGGCTGGCCGATCCCGCTCAGGACCCCGGCACCGTCGCCGTTCGCAGCCTCTCCGACCGCCCCGTCTCCAAGCGCTCCGTCTCCATTGGCCGGTGGTACGGGTGCAGTCGGCCCGGTTACGGGCGGTACGTCGGCTAGCGGCCCGTGGACAGCGTGCGTCCGGCCCGAGACGGCACGGCGGGCCGAGCGGCTCTGCACGACCAGCTGCTCGAACAGGGCGTCCGCCTCGTGCACGTCCCTATCGCGGAACTCGGCCCGCACGTCACGCCCGGCCGCGTCCACATGGACCGTGGCCAAGCGCAGGAGGCGCTGCACCGGTCCTTGCACCCGGCGGACGCTCTGCACCTTTTCGAGCGGCACCCAGGTCGTCACCTTTTTCAGCCGCCCGCAGCTCCCTGCCGCAACCAGGCCGTTGTCTCCCGCCGCGAGGAAGTGGTAGCTGAGCGGGGACTTCCAGCGCGCTCGCCGCGGGGGTTTGGACAGCTCGAACTGCTGCAGGCCGAGCAAGTTGGAAAAGAGCTCGTCCGCCAAGGCGATCGGGCCCACCGGCAGGAGCGCCTTGGTGACCTTGCCAGACCTGGTCCCTTGTTCCCGGCCCGGCGAGCCGGCCACGTCCACCTCGAGGCGGCACCA
>DATKHZ010000399.1:0-6702 GCA_035509995.1 Acidimicrobiales bacterium
GCACCGCGAGCCCTCCTTTTGGTGAGGGCCCGCGGTGCTGCGGTCAAATGCGACTCGCCGATGGAGCGAACGGGCGAGATCGCGCTAGTCATCGCCGGTCAAGACTAGGGCGCACTGAGTTCTTGCAAGTAATCGGCCTGCACGGTCTTGAGCACTCCTTCGGGTGACAAATGCCCACCAAAAAGCTCCTGGACAGCAGGCGTCCAGGCTTCCGCGTCGATAGGTCCAGTGGCGTTGGCGATGAAGCCCATGCCCCCGTTATCCCTGGCGATTACTTGCCCTGCGGCCAGCGTTTGGGCCGTCACAGTACCCGGCTTGACGGGCGGGATAGGAAGGCTCGCCGGCCCGCCCGGGTTGGACCCCCCGACGGCCACGTTCAGAGCCCTTGCCGCAGAGTTGGTCTCCACCCAGTTAAGGAAGAAGGCAGCGCAGTTCGCGTGCTTGGCGGTGGCCGCAATGCCATAAGTGAGCGGGGCGGACATGGCCCCCTGTTTGCCACCGGCTTTCAACGGTGGGAAGAGGAAGAAGCCGAACTTCCCGGGGAAGTGGCTGTCGAAGCCCCCGGATTCCCAGTCGCCATCGAAGATGACGAGGCCTGTGCCGGCATCGAACCTGCTCATCATGGTGGCGTAGGAAACGGCGTTGGCGTCCGGGTTGAAATAGCCGTCCTTGATCCACGTGTCCAGGTGCTCAACAGCTTGGAGGTTCGCGGGCGTAACGACCGTCGCGTGTGGTTCGTCGAGCACCCAATCGTTGATGGGGGCCACAGAGCCGCTTGCTTGGATCGTGTAGTCGGCCATTAGGTATTGGAGCGGGAAGATGAGCCCACCGTTACCGGAGCTGTCGAACTGTTCCACCGGTAGGATCCCGTCTGCCTTGGCTTTGGCCAAGACGGCGTCGAGTTGAGCCAGCGTAGCAGGAGCCGCGGTCATCCCAACCTTGGCGGCGAGCGCTTTGTTGTAGAAGACACCTGTCATGCTGTAATTGATGCCCAGTGCCCACAGCGGACCAACGCCTTGGGGGGCTCCACTAGGCGCCACCCTCATCTGTTCCAGGTCGGACGCGGGGAACCTATCCCAGCCAAAGGTGTTGAAGTAACCGTCCATGTTCTTCAACAAGTGGTCCTTGACGAGGCCTGTGATCTGTGGCATCCGCATCAGGTCCGGGGGGTTCGGCCCGGACAGGATCAGCGGAGCGTTTGAAGTTATCGTAGCGAAGGGATCCTCCCGGATACTCCACTTCACGTTCGGGTACTGTTTCGTGAACAACTGGGTGAGGTCGACGATGTCGGGGAACCCCGACTCGAACAACCCCTGCATAGTGACCGGTTGCGTACCGCAGTTCGCCGCGAAGCTGGCGGGGCCACTCCCCGCAGCTGCCAATGAGGCTGCTTGCGCACCAGTGGGAGTGGTCACGAGCATCGTAGCGGCCAGCAAACCGGCTAAAGCTGAGTGACGTCTCAAGAGCATCGACCGCCGGTTCTTCAACCGGCTCGGACCTTTAAGCATGTGCTCCTCCTTCCTAACCGCAGCGCGGACGGCGTTTTAGGATCGTCGGTCGACTTACCGCGTCATTACCCGGCGAGCCTCAAGCAGGCTTTGCGTGCGGCACCTATGGTCAAGCTAATTCGAATTAGCTCTGGGGCTATATGATGCCCAGTAGTTTCGGACTTGTCAAGGCATTGTGGCGACGGCTTGGCCGGCGTTTTGGAGGGCGCCCACCCTGCATGAGTTGTGGACCGGAGAGAGTGACGTCCTGCTCGAGCCTTGCCTGGGGTCATCGCCCTGGGCCGGCCTGCCTGTAAGCTCCTTCCCGTGCGTTGCGCCGAAGCTGGGGAAACTCACGATGCGTGACTGTGTTGCGGCCGGTCCCGGGTGCCCAGGAGCGCCGGCGCACGATACCCGAGGACCGCTTTGCAGCGACGAGTGACCCTCGCGGAGGTCGCTCGGCGGGCTGGCGTCTCGCAGACCACCGCCTCGTTTGTCCTAACCGGGCGCGGCGACGAGATGCGGATATCCCAGCAAGTCCGAGTTCGCGTTGAACAGGCTGTGCGGGAGACTGGTTACAGACCGAACGTGGTCTCGCGGAGCCTGCGAACAGGAACGACTCACACGATCGGGTTCGTCTCGGACACTGTTGCAACGACGCCCTTCGCCGGGCACTTGATCTGGGGCGCGCTCGATGCGGCGCGTGAGAGCGAGCACCTCCTCCTAATCGCCGAGACTGAAGGCGACCCAGAGCTGGAGAAAGAGATGATTGACGCAATGCGGGACCGTGGCGTCGACGGGATCGTGCTTGCCTCCATGTACACCCGCTGGGCTACCATCCCGAAAGGGCTGCTGGACGGCCCCAGTGTGCTCCTCAATGCTCTCCCCGCGAAGCCGTGTGCGATTGCTTCGGTTATCCCCGACGAATTAGGAGCAGGCCGCACCGCCGCGCGAACGCTCCTTGCGGCAGGCCACACGGATGGTATTTACGTGGTGGGTGCCGGGCCGAGGCTGACCCAAGTGCCCAAGGGAGTAGTCGCGGCAGCTGAACGCTTGGCGGGTATAAAGGAGGTACTCGACGCGGCAAACGTTGAACTAGCGGGCGGGGTGTCGCTCAGAGACTGGCAGCCGACCTTCGGTTATGAGGCGACTCGCAAGTTCCTCCAGCGGAAACCAGAGCTTAAGGCCCTCATCTGTTTCAATGACCGGCTGTCAGTCGGTGCGTACAATGCGCTCGAGGACGCGGGCAGAAAGGTGGGCCAAGACGTATCGGTAGTGTCGTTCGACGATGAGCCGGTTGCGTCTTGGCTCCGGCCACAATTGACCAGCATTTCCCTTCCCCACTACGAACTAGGACGAAAAGCGATTGAAATCCTAATGGCTGGCAACCCCGAGCAGCTGAGGGAGGGACGGGTTCACCGCGTGCCCATGCCACTGCGTAAACGTGAATCCGTCGCCAGGCCGAAACGACTGCCTGATCGCAGCGGCCGGGAGTAATGGGTTCACAAACGACACTCGACTGGCGGTTGGGCGACGTTAGGTTCTTGCTGGCCACAAGGGTTTTGAATAGGAATGGTCCAAATCTGAGCGGGGTTATTACCCGAGGGACGCCCGCGCCCGGTTCTTGTAGATCTCCCAAGAGGTGAGAATGTGCGCGTTGACCGCGCGGGCGGCGCCCTCGGGGTCGCGCTTAGCCAGTTGCTTGTAAATGGCGACGTGGCCTCGATGGGAGCGTATGTTGTCCTCGGGTACGCGGTGCGTGCGGCTGTAATAGGTACTTGATAAGGCCAGCGGTTGGACGGACCTCAGGATCGACCGTGCTAACTGGTGCCCGGAGAACCGCGAAATCGTATCGTGGTAATAGAGGTCTCCTTCGGTGTACCCATCGAGGTCGTCGAGCATCCGCTCCAGTTTCATGATTTGAGAGTGCAACTCGTCCAACTGCGCGTCGGTGATCTTGGTGGCGGTTCGCTGAGCCATCTGGCTTTCCAATGCGGCACGGACATCGATCAAGTCATCGAAGATCGCGAGGGTGTTGTCACTGCTGATAACTGTCTTCAATACCATGGGGTCAAGCAAGTTCCAATTCTCGGGCGGCAAGATCGTGGTCCCGTGCCCTTGTTTGACCACCAGGAGACCCTTTTCTTCCAGGAGCTTGAGCGACTCGCGGATTACGGACCGGCTCACGCCATAGTCCTGGCACAAAACGGGTTCCGCGGGTAAAGGGGACCCCGGCGGGAGCTGCCCGGTCACGATCCGGTCGGTCAGAGAGGCAACGACCGCCTCGCCCAAGCGAGCCGGACGTCGACGCCACGGTATGGGGGCCGAGTCGACGAGGGGCGATGTCATAGAGGTCGGCAATGGGGCAAGAGGCCAGTCGCGTCGTCCGAGTGCGGGGGAGAACCCCTCCACATCTCCATCTCCTAAGCCTACGTGACCAGCCGCTGGCGGGTGCGGTAAGTGCGGATCCCTGGAGTGGAGGAGAACTTGACTTGCGTCCACATCGGTCGTATGCCATCATACTACAGTCGTCTTATGTTAGGCCGCCAGGAACCCAAACCCAAATGAAGATCACGAGCGTTGAGGTCCACCGCGTTCTAGTGCATGCGCCGGACCCCCCGTTTGTTTGGCGGCGCGGGCTGCCTGGCAGCCCAGCCAATGGCTACGGTGCTGTGCTCCAGATCCGGACCGACGCGGGCTGCGACGGCGTGGCATTTCAGCCCCGCCATGCGTCGAGCGCTGTGCTCCCCGACATAGTTGACCGCGTATTGCGCGCGGCGCTGGTTGGAGAGGACCCCCTTCAGCGGGAATGGTTGTGGCACCAGCTGTGGGAGCTCGATCGCGTTGAGGAGATCCCGCTCTATCTGCTCGGTATGGTTGACACTGCTCTGTGGGACCTTGCCGGGCGGTCGGTCGGTATGCCCACCTGGCAGCTGCTCGGAGGTTTCCGCAAGGAGATCGCCTCCTATGCGTCGACAACTACCTACGCCACGGTCGAGGAGTACTTGGACGTGGCAGACCAGTGCGCTGAGCTGGGCTACCCGGCCATAAAGCTCCATGCCTTCGGGGATGCCCGGGAGGATGCCAGGTTGTGCGAGGCCCTGCGTGAGCACGTGGGGGGCTCGGTCCCGCTCATGTACGACGGCTCGGCCGGGTTCGACCTGCCGGATGCCGTTTACCTGGGCGACGCATTGGCCGGTGCCGGTTACCTCTGGTACGAAGAGCCGATCCGGGAGTTCTCCGTCACGGCGTACAAATGGCTGGCGGAGCGGGTCCGGGTCCCGTTGCTTGTAGGGGAGACCTCTGACGGTGCGCACATGAACACCGCGGACTTCATTGCCTCGGGCTGTGCGAGCTTCGTCCGCACCAGCGTCGAGCTTCGCGGAGGCTTTACCGGCGCCATGCGCACGGCGCACCTTGCGGACGCGTACCAGTTGCGAGCTGAGCCGCACGGCCCGACCTTGACCTGCCGACATTTGTGCATGGCCATCTCGAACTGCACTTACTACGAGTCGCTGGTCTGGGGTAACCCCGTCCGGCGGGAACGGGGTATCGACAATCGCGGCATCGTGCCCGCGCCGACCGCTCCGGGCGTTGGCCTGCCGGCCGGGCCCGAGTACCCCGAGACGCTTGCGCCCTTTGTTGTGGCCGACGTCAATTGACCGCCCTGGCCGGCCAGGCCGTTTTGAGCCCTTGAGAAACCAACGAACCACGAAAATAAGGAGGACAATGAAAGACAACTCAACCTCACGGCGCCGTGCCCTGCTGGGCCGGCCGCGCCGCTTGTTCAATACTCTCGCAGCAACCGGGTTGGCCGTCTCGATGGCCACGGTCGGTGCGAACATCGCCATTGCCCCAGCCCAGGCAAGCTCGGCGCCGATCGTGGTCTGGGTCGACGCTGCCCGCGTACCGCAGGTGAAGGCCTGGGAGAAGGCAAACCCGAGCGTCAAGATCGATCTCGTGACTTTCGACGGCGGGGATAACGGCTCTGGCAGCATCGAGAGCAAGGTAAGCCTCTTCAACCGCGTTGGCCACGGCTGGCCGGACATCGTGTTCTCCGGCGAGGCCAACGACGTCCAAAAGCTGGGCACCCCGCCGTTCAATTTCCCCGCGGTGCTCAACCAGGGAGGGCTTCTCCCGAAAGGGCTCCTCAAGGGTTACGCAGCCGGTACGCTCGCCGACTGCTATATCGGCGGGAAGCTGGAGTGCCTCCGCAACGATGTCGCGTTTGACGTTCTGTGGGTCAACGTCGCACTCATGAAGCAGTTCGGCTACACGGTCCCCACCACCTGGCAGCAGTGGCAGGCTATCGGCGAGGACGTCGCCAAGAACCACCCCGGGTACATAGTCGGCAGCATCGGCGACGACTTTGACGACGAAATCTACCTCCAGGCGGCGCAGTGCCCGATCAACGACGAGATCAAGCCATACACCATTCTCGACAACCCGGCCGACGCTAATTGCACCGGGATGGCGTCCTTGCTCGACCCGTTGCAAGCAGACGGCGCGCTCTCGCCGAGTTACGTCTTCGCCAGCACCTATGGGAAGCAGTACGGTGTGTCATCTTCATTCCCCAACGGCCACGTGCTCATGATGCCCGGGCCGGCATGGTACTCGGGCGCCATATTCTGCGGCACCTGCGAACTGGGCGAGCTAAAGGGGACCGTCGCCGCATACCCACCCCTGCACTGGGCGGCCAGCCCCAGGACCTATACGGGCGATGTCGGCGGTGGCCTTTGGATCATGTCGTCTCACACCAAGGACCCACAGGCGGTCGCGAATGTGTTGGTCGGACTGGCCACTTCGACGGTGTCGCAGAACCTGTCACAGGGTTACCCGGGCTACATCCCGGCTGCGAAATCGTGGATCGCCTTGCAAGACGCGAGCGGGTTTTGGGCGACTCCTTTGGCACCCGCCTTCGCCACAGCCGTTTCTGAGGTCTGGAGCGGATGGACCGAGACTCCTTGGGACACGATCGGCATATGGACCGACTCCGTCCTGCCGAACCTGACAGCGGGCGACAGCGTTTCGTCCCAGCTACCCGTTTTGGGGGCGGCTATCTCGAACTACGCACAAAGCGACGGCTTCACCGTCGTAACCAAGCCGTAGCTCCCTCGTGAGCGACACCACCTTCCTGCCCGTCCCGACGCGAGCCCAGGCCCGCACCGGGCGCGGGCAGGCTGGTGGTCGCCATCGCGCCGGTTACGCGTTCGTA
>DATKHZ010000400.1:0-4105 GCA_035509995.1 Acidimicrobiales bacterium
GCCATGGCCTGCTCCACCGACAGCCTCTTGCGGAGGATCTCGGTCGGGTACTGGATTTTGCCGCAGCCGTGGCACTCGAGGTTGCAGGCGAAGAGAGGCTCCAGCTCGACTATGAGGGGGTACTTGTCTCGTTTGGCGAGTTTTTGGCGCGCCACATAGGCACCGACTTTGATGCTTTGGCGCAAGGGCACACCCATCTAACTGATCTCCAGCATCTAACGGACCTCCATTGGAAGGGGGAAAGAAACGTGTTCGCTGCCGGTCGAACGCTCCTCGATCGACGCGCAGCCGAGCGCCGCCACGCAGTCCACGACCTCGCGGACCAGTTCTTCGGGGGCGCTGGCGCCGGCTGTGACGCCCACGCGCCGGGCCCCGACTAGCCAGGCGAGGCGCAGGTCGAGCTTGCTGTCGACGAGGTGAGCGCTCGTGCCGCAGCGCTCGGCCACCTCGACCAGCCGATTGGAATTGGAGGAATTTGGCGACCCAACCACCAGTACGACATCGCAATCCGGGGCCATCTGCCGCAGGGCCTCCTGGCGGTTCTGGGTGGCGTAACAGATGTCAGATGCCGCTGGCCTGGCAAGGTCGGAGAAGCGTTGCTCCAAGGCCGTTACGACCCCGGCGACCTCGTCGGTGGCGAGGGTCGTCTGGGTTATGAACGCAGTCGGTTTGCTCGCGTCGAGATCGATGACGGCGACGTCCTCGGCTGTGCTGACCAGAGCCGTGGCAGGCACCGTGCCGAGGGTACCCTCGACCTCATCGTGGCCGGCGTGCCCGATCAGGACGAGCTGGCGCCCGCTAGCGGCAAAACGGCGTGCTTCGTTGTGGACTTTGTTCACCAGGGGGCAGGTTGCGTCGATCGTGTGCATTTGGCGGTTGGACGCCTCTTCGTGGACGCCGGTCCCGACACCATGGGCCGAAAACACGACGTTTGAACCATCGGGCACCTCCCCCAGCTCTTCGACGAAGACGGCTCCTGCCTCCTCCAGGCGGGAGACAACGTAGGAATTATGCACAATCTGGCGGCGCACGTACACAGGCGCCCCGTAGCGGTCCAACGCTCGCTCGACTGTCTCAATGGCGCGCCGCACCCCGGCGCAGAACGAACGAGGTTCTGCTAGAAAAATTTCCCTTTGGCCAGCTGCTGCAGCCCAGTTTGCAAGCGCGTGGCGGGCCGCTCGCAAGGCCCTGAGCCCGGCCCAGGCTCCCCTTACACCGGCTGGCGAGAAGAGCTCCTCGCCGGGGCTGTCGGATATCGCCCTCAGTACCGCCATGGGCAACCCCCAGCTTTGCGAGGCTACGGCGGTTGACTCCATGTCGACGGCCACTGCGCCCAGGGCCGCCAGTGCCGCCCTCTCGTCACCGGTGACGATGTGGTCGGTGCTTACGACCGTGCCAGTCCTGGCTCGCAAGCCGAGCCGCTGAAGCTCCCCCGAAAGCAGTGGAGCGGAAGGGAGCCGAGCGACCTCGGTCCCCTCCGCGTCGATCAGGCGGTCGGCAACAACGAGGTCACCGGGCACCAGGTCGTTGCCCAGCGCACCGCCCAAGCCCGCGACTGCGATAGCCGCGTACGACGGCTCGGCTGCGCCAGGAGCACCCGGGCTGGCTGTCCTAGGGCCGGATGTTCCAGGGCCGGTTGTCCTCAGACCGGCTGTCCTCAAGCGCTGAGCGGAGTCGCCCGCCTTCTTGAGGCCCATCCCGATGCGCTCGATCTCGAGCGTGGCGGGCCCGACGCGGGACACAGCTCCCGGACCGAGCGCCATGGCCTCGACCCGAAGAGGTGCAAGGACGAGCAGCCGGGGGACCTGCACGGTTTACGCCTCCTTCTCCGGCTTTTTCGCCCGGGAAGTCTTGGGCTGCGGCCCCGTCCCAAGCAGGTAGCGACCGAGCGCCGTGAGCGGGAAGACGTGCCTGTAGAGGTGGTAGTTCAACGAGAAATCCCAGGGGAAGCCGGTGCCGGTGAACCACGGTTCGTCCCACGTGCCATCTTCGGTCTGCGCCCGGACAAGCCACGCGATGCCCCTCGCCGTCGCGGGGTTGTCCCGCTCGCCAGCGGCGATCAGGCCGATCAGCGCCCAGGCTGTTTGGGAGGGGGTGGACGCTCCCCGCCCGGCCCAGCCGGGTTCGACATAGGACCGCAGGTCCTCACCCCAGCCGCCGTCGAGGTTCTGGTGCTCCAGGAGCCACCGGGCACCGTCTGCCACGGTCGGGTCCTTGGCGGGCACACCGGCGGCGATCAGCGCTGGCAGCACCGCCCCCGTCCCGTAAACGTAGTTGACCCCCCAACGCCCCCAATATGACCCGTCGCGCTCCTGGTGGGCGGCGAGCCAGTCGAGCCCTCGCTGGAGCGCGTGCTGGCGAGCCGGAGTGAGCGGTTGGGGCTCGCCAGCCAGCATTTCGACGACATGGGCTGTGACGTCGGCGCTCGGCGGGTCGGTGACGGCTCCGAAATCGAAAAAGGGCAGTTGAGTGGGCAATGTCGAAGTGTTGTCAGCGTCGAAGGCGCCCCAGCCGCCGTCGGAGGACTGCATGCCGACGAGCCAGTCAAGCGCGCGGTTGCAGGCTGCGTCGCTGCCAACGTCGCCTGCGGCGTGGCGAAGGGCCAGGACCACTTCTGCGGTGTCGTCGATGTCGGGGTAGTGGACGTTCTGGAACTCGAATGCCCAGCCGCCTGGCGCAAGGTTGGGCCGGCGGACCGCCCAGTCGCCGACCACCGTCACCTCTTCCTCGAGCAGCCAGTCCCGTGCTGCCTTCATGGCTGGGTCGTCAGGCGCGGTACCGGCATCGACCAATGCGATAGCGGCCAGAGCGGTGTCCCACACGGGCGACTGGCACGCCTCGATCCGCCGCCCGCGGTCGTCCTCCAGAGCGAAGGCGTCCAGGCCCGCAATAGCTGCGGCGAGGACGGGATGGTCGAGCGGGTAGCCCTGGAGAACGAGGGCGATCGTCGAATAGACCATCGGTGGCTGGATTCCACCCCAACTTCCATCGGCTTCCTGCCTGGCGACGATCCAGCGCTCGGCTTCCCGTAAGGCCGCTCCTCGGATGAGGCGCTTTGGCCAGGACTCGGTCGGCACTTGTTCGTAGCGATGGAGGGCTCTGTCGAGACCGACGAGCGCCCAGCCGAGCGGGCTCAGGTGCCGCCGGCGCGGCTGCTTCCCGGAGCGAAGCTCGTCGATCTCGAAGGGGAGCGGGCGTGAGGGCCTGTGTGCGGTTATCACCGAGAGCGCAACGATGGTTTGGCGGGCCCAGCAGGCGAAGGACCAGATGGAAAGGGGCCACTCGGGTGGCAGGAAGATGAGCTCTGGCGGCACGGCCGGGAGCTTGTCCCAGTCCCATCGGCCCACCATCGCAAGCCACACGTGAGTGAAGACCCGGGTCGACTCGACCCCACCGTGCTCGCGTACCCACTTCGCCGCGCCGGACATGTGCGGGTCACCAGGATCGTCGCCGGCCAGGCGGAGGGCAACGTAGGCCTCCACGGTGGCTGAAAGCTCGCCCGGTCCGCCGTGAAAGGTGGCCCAGGGACCGTCGGTGCGTTGCTGCGAACGGATGCGGTTCGCGGCGCCTGTCAGCGTCCTTTGGTCCAGGATGCCAAGGAAATGGCGGAGCAGGATGTCCTCTGCATCCATGGTCACATTGGTCTCGAGCTCGCCTTTCCACCAGCCCTCGGGCTCCTGGCGGGCCTTGAGGTGCTCGCACGCCAGCCGCAGGGCCTCGGCGGCGTCCCGTTCGGCGACCTCGGGGCCAGCGCCCGTGACTGTCACGTCGGTCACTTGAACGTCGGTCACTTGAACGTCGGTCGCTTGCACGTCGGTCACTTGCACGTCACGCTTGGCGGCGACGGCGGTGGTCGACCGCCCTGCAATCTCGGGATCGTCTGCAAGCAGGGTCATGACTCTCGCTCCACTGCGTAAACCGCGAGGTCGGCGAGCTCCCGGCGCGGTACGGCGGACAGGCGGGCACGTTCTAGCGAGCCAAGACCAGCGTCGAGGTGGGCCTTTGCCCGGACGGCTGTCCACTCCCGGCCACCGCAGGCCTCCACGAGCCAGGTGGCCCGTGCGACCTCCTCGGGGGTGAGGACCTTGGCCGGCTCCGCGGCCCA
>DATKHZ010000401.1:0-6838 GCA_035509995.1 Acidimicrobiales bacterium
TCCAAAACCCTTGCGCGAACACCGACCCGAAGTTGCCCAAAGTGAAGCTGTGGGGCAGAAAACTCCCGTTGTCGAGGTCGAGGTCGGTCCGAAACGATCCCATGTACAGCCAGATCATGGGTAGCAAAAGGGCAAGGACGACAACCACTTGGGCCACGGCCAACAACAACTGACCGTGCGGGTTGCTCTTACGCCCAAACGGGCGAGCGCGTCTGGCCATGTCCTCTCCTACGCTCCCCGCCGGTTAACCCGAGTGATCGACAGGCTAATCGTCGAAACGAACAGGAGTATCACGAAGAGACTGACGCCCATGGCTGCTGCTTGGCCGGGTGCACCGTTCAGGAAGAACTGCTCATAGATCAATACACCAGATATCGTCGAGGACGAGCCCGGACCGCCGCCAGTTAGGAGCCACACCAGGTCGAAACTGTAGAACGCCAAGACGCCGAGGACCACTGACATGACGATCAGGACGTTCCTCAACAAAGGTAAGGTGACCAAGCGGAACCTCTGCAGCTTGTTCGCCCCGTCCACTTCCGCCGCCTCGTACATGCTGTCGTCGATGCTCCGTCTGGCCGCCAAGAGGGCGATCGTCATGAACGGCAGGCCCTTCCAACCACTTATCACCGTCATCACCGGGAGAGCAAGCCGCGTACTTGCCAATGGGCTGGTTTGGCCGACGATACCTAGGGATTGCAACATGGCATGGAGCGGCCCTCCTGTGCCCAACAAGTAAAGCCACGCGTACGAGACGACGACAAAGGGGGTCAGCCATGGGAGCACCAGGAGGCTTGTCATGACCCCAGAGACCTTGGTTGGCCTACTCAGCAGCAGACCGAGGGGAAGCCCCACACCCACTTCGATAATGACCGTCCCAATGGTCCAGAACCACGTATGGCCAAAGGCGGACCAGAACGCCCCGCTGGTCAACACGGCGCGATACGCGGCGACGCCCTCCCAGTGTGGGGAGGTACTTCTCAGGAACTGCCAGTTCGTAAAGCCTAACCATACGCCGTACACAGCGGGTGCGAGGGCGAGGGCTGCGATAATCACAATGGCCGGGCTGGTCAGCCCGTACGGCGTTACAGCCTTTAGCCAGACGCCACTGGTCCTCTTTCCTGAGCTGCTAGGACCGCCACGCTCCGTCCGCAACGAAGCCGCCTCTGGGAGCACCGACACGACCTTCATCGTCATCACCTCGTTCTGAGGGCGACACCTCGCCAGTCACCTTCGGGGGGCAGGCCGCGCCGGGGTTGTGCCGGCGCGGCCTCAATATACTCGGGTCGTTACTTGCCGACTGCGGAGTTGACCGCTTGGCACAGGGTGGTCGTAGCCTGGCCAACTGTCGCGTTGCCAAGGGCGACAGACTGTACGGCGGTCTGGACGGTGTCGGTCTCCAACCCGCCCATCTGGGGGATCTCGGCGTTGGGGTACTGGTACGGGAACGCGTCGGTGGCGACCTGCTTGGCGAAAACGCCGAGCCCGCCGCTGTTCCAAGGCGCCTGCTTGGCGGCCGACACGTTGGCTGGGATCAGACCAGAGGCGTCGGCTAGCGCGGTATCGCCACCTCCAGAGCTGCCGAGATATAGTGCGAACGCCTCCGCAGCGCTAGCCACTCCTTGGGCCTGGGCCGATTTCCATACCACCAACGGCCACCCACCCAGGAAGCCGAAGCGGCCAGCTGGGCCAGCCGGTATCGGGGCCACACCGATTTGGTTGAACAGGCTGGGGTTAGTCGCCTTCAACTCGTAATAGAACGACGGCGTCAAGATGACCATGGCTGCCTTACCAGTCGTGAACTGGTCGGGCATCGCACCCCCCGATAGAAGGTCTACGGCCGCGTCTGGGTAGTCGAGGCCGTCCTTGTAGAACGACGTGTACATGGTGAGTGCTTGCTTGAACTGTGGTGTGTTGAACCCGCAGGCGCCGCTGGGAGTCAGGTAATGGGCGCCATAGCCCAGATAGGCCGACATGAACACCTGGATGGTGTCGTAGTCGTGATCGAACATCGGAAGCAGGACCGGCGTATCGCTCGTCTTGCCCTTGATTATCTCCGCGTCTGATTCCATCTGTGCCCATGTTGACGGCGGCGATGATATCCCAGCCGCCTTGAAGATCGACTTGTTGTAGAGGAGTGCCCGCGTCTCGTCGATCATCGGCACTGCCCACCACTGGCCGTGGAGATTGTAATACAGCTTGTCGCCGGCGGTCACGTTGGCCAGGTTCGTCAATGGGACCGGCAGCAACTGGTGTTCCGCTTGGTACTGGGCCACAATGTCATTGCCCATCATGGACACATCGGGCTCAGAGCCTGTAGCAAGGGCGGTGGTCAGTTTCTGCGCCTGTTCGGACCAAGGCACCTCCTCCATTTGGACCGTTATATTGGGATGGCTGGCCTCGAACCCTTTTATTCCGGCCTTGAAGGCATTGATGCTAGGCGTGTCGGTCTGGAACTCCCAGAACACGACGGTTTGCTTGGTGCTGGCGGACGCAACCTGACCAAGCGCTCCGGCGCCAATGGTGGCAGTGATTAGGCCGACACTGGCCAAGCTGGCGGCGCCACGCAAAACAGTGGTGCGCGGCCGCGCTCGTCTCATTCTCGTATTGTTCACTTGTCCCTTCCTTTGTTTTGGTATGTTAAACGGGCTGACTGGGAACGAATGCAAACGACCGCTTTACGATCGTTCGACACGGTAGGCTGTAGATAAAACGTTTGATCGGCCGTGGCGCTGGCCACGGACGACTGGTGTTGGCCCTCCTTTCTGGGAACTACGATCAGCTGCGTGAGATCATGGCGATGTTCCGGTGGCGGCGCGGATAAGCGTTCTCGTCGCGAAGGAAACCGACTCCGCACTTGGCATTGTTGGTTTGTACTCCAGGCCAAAGTTCCCCTGGTAATTAATCCCGTGCAGTGCTTGGATTACCTTGGCCCAAGGGATGTTCCCGGAACCGGGCTCATTACGCCCGGGGTCGTCCGCGACCTGGACATGGACAATGTGCTCGCCCAACTCACCGATCATGGCGGGGACGTCCTCGCCCATGGCGTGGGCGTGATATACGTCCAATAGGATCCCAAGAGCGGGGCTCCCAATGGCCTCGACCACCTCGAGGGCAACCTGGGAGCTCGTAAGCAAGGTCCCTGGGTGGTCAACCCTGTCGTTCAGCGGCTCGAGAGCGATCTTTACCCCGTGGCTCTGGGCGATCGACGCCGCCACGGCGAGAGCTTCGCTAACGGCCGCCATTTGTTCGCGATCGGGAGGTCCGGGTTCGAGGCGAAGCCCTGCGGTGGCTACCAGGACTGGGCTCTCAAGTCGCTCGGCAACCAGTGCCGAGTCCTTCACGTTCGAAAGCCACACGGGGTGCGCGGCGACGTCGGCTATGTCAGCCTGCGGGTCAACCACGACAGCAGAGACACCCACGCCACGCTCCCTGAGCGCGTCGCGTAAACTATTGACGTCGCGCCGCCGCCAGTACCAGAACTCGACCTGGCGCAGCCCGTGTAGAGCTGCCAACGCAACGCGGTCCTCAATGGCGTCCGGCTCGGCAAAAATCCACTCCAAGCAAGGCGACAACCTCTCCTCGATGGAAACACCTCGGTCCGTCATGTGAGCGCCGCCTGGTGTTTGGGACCGCTTGCCGGCCGAGCGGGATAAGACAGGACGCACTGGACGAGGTCCTCGTTGCCTTCGTCGACGAGCGCGTAGGCCTTGGCTGCTTCTTCGACCGGGAACTCGTGAGTCACCAATGGCTCGAGTTCCAGGCGAGGCACCAGGTTGGTCGCGAGCGCTTTACGCCGCTCGATGTGCCAAAGTGGCCCGAGGTCAGGGTTTATGCCGCCCACCTGTGAGGAGATAATCCGGGGGCGGTTGTGGTGGAACTCGCCGGAGAGGTTAACAGAGTCAAGGCTCCCGCCGTACCATGACAGAACGACGACCTTGGCCCCATAGCCGACCGTGCGAACTGCTTCGTTGAGGGCGGGCGCAGACCCGGATGCTTCCAAAACGATGTCGGCACCTCTATTTTCCGTGAGAGACCGCACACGTTCGGCGACGCCGCCGTCCCGAGGGCTAATGACGACGTCGGCCCCGAAACGGGAGGCTAAGTCTCGGCGGTGTTCGACCGCGTCGACGGCTATCAGCAACCCTGTGCCGCTGAGCCGGAGCAACTGAACAGTCAGGAGGCCGATCACCCCCAGCCCGCTGACCACGACGACGTCACCGAAGGTCGGTCGGGCGTCGAGCAGCCCGTTGAGGGCCGTGTTCAGGTTCGCCAGGAAGACCCCGGTACGCGGGTCATCCAGCGCTGGGAGCCGTACTACCGCGTCCCCCGCCACGACGCTTACCGACGCATGGGCGGTATAGCTGTAGACCAGGTCTCCTATGGATAGTGCTGAACCGTTGGGCAGAGGTCCGGCAATTTCTGCGATCCTGCCGACAGCGGCGTAGCCGTAGGTCAGAGGGTAAGACCAATCGGACTGGTCCGTTGGCTTGAACAACCCGGTCACGGGGTCTCGCCTGGACCTCCACTGGGGGGCCAGACCGCGGAATACGTTCATTTCAGTACCGCCGCTGATGCCCGAATAGAGCGTTTCCACCACGACCTCTCCGGGCCGTGGGTCGGGAAGGACTCTTTCACGTACCTCTACTTGTTTCGGCCCAATGAACGTGACAGCGCGCGCGCTTATAGCCACAAAACACCCCTCATATTTCGTCAGTTGTGCGTAACTGGTGGCACTGCCACCAAGAAGCGACCTCGTCGAGGTCGCTCTGCCAGTTGCTATTCGTCTACAGCTCAGATCCGGGCATCGGACTTGGTTTGGGCTGTGGGGCCCAAGAACGAGGAAGGCGCGGGGCCCGTAGAGGACCGAAGGACGAGCTGAGTGCGCAGTTTCACGTGATCTTCGCTGGGTTGTTCTACGGCACAACGAAGGGCCGCACGCCCGAGCTCCGCAGTAGGCACAGCAACCGTGCTCAGCGCGGGCGTCAGGACCGAAGCATAGGTGTCGTCGAAGCCGATCACAGAAATATCCGTCGGCACCTTCATTCCGCGTGCGTAAAGCACCTGGAAGACCCCCGCAGCCAAGAGGTCAGACGCGGCGAATATGGCGGTCGGTGGGTCGTCCTGCGATAGAACTTCCTCCGCGTAGTGACGTCCTGGCGCTTGAAAGTCGGCCTCGGTGGTGGAGTATTGGCCTAATACAACCTGGGTAGGCAGCTCAGCTTGATGCATTGCGTCGAGGTAGCCGTTCAGCCGCTCGTGCTCTACGTAAGCATCCTGGGGCTCCTGACCAATAAAGGAGATCCTCCGGTGCCCCAGCGTTATCAGGTGCTCTGTCGCCTCCCTCGCGCCCGAGTAATTGTCGACGGTGACCGTGGGCGAAGGGACGTCGGTGGGCCTCTCGACTTGGACGACGCGAATACCGGCATTTGCTGCCATTGCCACGTTTGCAGCGTCAAGCGCGGTCGTGAAGATCACAGCGTCCACCCGTCGCCGCAGAGCAGCCTGGACGGCTTCGCGCTCAAGCCTTGAGGAGTAGTCCGAGATGTACACAACGACCTCATATCCCAAAAGGGAGGCCTCGTTCTGGAGGCCCCTGGCGACGTGAGAGCAAAAGGGGTTTGGGAACAAGCTGTGGAGGATGTGCGCTACGGTGGCGACGCGCTTAGTGCGGAGGCTCTGTGCTATGGCGTTGACGTGGTAACCGGTGCGGTTCAGTACCTCCTGGACCTTTTTGCGGGTCTCAGGGCGAACGTTTGAGTCACCTCGAATGACGCGGGTGATCGTGGCCGTTGACACGCCTGCCTGAGCGGCGACCTCGCTTATGGTGAGTGTCTGGGCCATCGTTCCTCCGAAAATGTCATCGATAACATTTGACTCAAGGAAAAGCTGGTCCTAGAGATGTTATCGTTGACATCGGATTGTAACTGAACCGTCGGGCATTGTCAAGACCACTATGTCAAGGACTCAAGTGATAAATAATGCTAGTGAAATACCAGATTGTGAAGGTTGCCTTTAGGTGGCGGCCTCACGGCGGGCTTTGTTCCGACGGAGTCGGGAATAAATGGTCCAACCAATCAGGATGACCAGCCAGAAGCTAATCAACCGGAAAATCAGCACTGAACCGAGTGCCTCCGGCGCTCTCAACCCGGAGGCGACGAGCCCCCCTGTGAGAACCGCCTCGGTAACTCCCAAGCCCCCTGGTGTGAGGTTGAAACTGCTCGCGGTGACGCCAGCCCAATAGATCAGGATCACTTTCGTCCACGGCACGCTGGCTCCGACCGCGAGAATTGCAGCCACCAGACAAGCCACACTGGCGAGCCAATTGATGAATGAGAGGCTCACGGTTTGTACCCATTCGTGCCCGCGCATGTGAAATTCGGAGAGTGAGTCGAGAGCATCCCTTGTCACGTCCTCAGGGTCGCCGACTGGACGACCGCTCCATCGCTGCGAGACGCGGACGAGCCGAGCCCCCTGTTGAACGATCAATCTCCGCGAACGCGGTCGACGCAGAGCTAGTACTCCAACGATCACCGTGACCACTATGGCAGCGCCTCCCAGCAGCCCACTGAGGGTGGCCGCGGGATTGCCTGAGACTGTGGCTCCGACGGCTATTAGCAGTACCCAAACCAGGTTGGAGATCAGTCCAGAGATCAGCAGTGCCCAGCCGGCTGGCGCTGGGTCGTCGGTCACCTGTCGAAATCGACTGTAGGTAAAGACGCTCCCTGCTCCGGGACCGATCACGGGAAGCGAGACCGAGATCGCATTCCCAGCGAGGGCTGTGGCGGCCATCGAGGGGATCGACGCGCGGACGCCGGCTGCTCGTAGGACTACTCGCTGG
>DATKHZ010000402.1:0-6179 GCA_035509995.1 Acidimicrobiales bacterium
CCCGGTACACACCTCCCTCAGACTTCGCAGGCCTAGGCATTTAGCCAGCGCTCCCGGGTCATCTCGCTCCTTTTGGGGATCAAGGCTACCGCGAGGTCGAAGGCGCAATCGCGGCGCCATCTCCCGAAAGGGGGTTTTGAACCGGCCTGGGCAGTACCGAGGCTCGTCCGCTGGGAACTACGCGGCGTGGATCATGGTCCAGAAAAGCGGCGTGGATCATGGTCCGGACAAAAAGTCGTGCACGTGTCCCGATCGACGTGCTCGCCCCGAGAGCGTGACAGACAGGAGCCGCGCCGAAGAAGAAACTCCTCTACCGCCGCCTCCAGGTCACCGGCTCAGCCGTCATGTTCGCCCATAGGCAGGCGGACCTCGGCCAGGTCCTCTTGTGCTAGCCGGCACAGCCCTTCGAGGCGCGTACTTCGACGGTCGCCCAGAACTGCTCGGCCAGGTCCGAGCAGGCCCGGCCCCGCCACAGCCAAAACCCGTCGAGGTGATGCGGATCGGTGAATGCCCGGAATGCCAGCTCTCGGGGTGCGTCGAGAACGCTAGAGATGGCGCGCTGTGGCTCGTCGGGGTACATCAATGCTCCTTTCCTCAAGGAACTCATGGAGAAGGGTGAGTTCCGGCCCGTCGTCGACCGCTGCTACCCGTTCGATGAGGTCGCCGAGGCGGCCCGCTACGTGCGAACGGAGAAAAAAGTGGGAAACGTAGTGCTGACCGTGGCGTGAACGGAGCGGCGCACGTGATCTGGCTAGCGATCGGCAGCCATGCGATCTTGCCGTGAGCCAAGGCCGGGTCTCGATGGAGAGGCCGGCAGCTGCGAGATGGGTACGTTCCGATAGGCGTGCCCATCTCACAGTGCCGGTCCCCCATTGCCTGTAGCCACTCCATCGCCTACGGGCGTTAGCAACCGTCCCCGCCTACTCGGTGCCGGGACCGGCGGCATCGTCGGCGGTATTGATTACCGACGACGCGGCGACGACCCCCCGGAACAGGGCAGCCGCCGCCCGCCGGGCCGCCTCAGCCGACGCCTCGTCGGGGAGGACCTCGCCGAGCTGGCGCAGAAGGTCGGTGAGCTGCTTCACGTTGCGGACGAAATCGCCGGCGGAGATGGCGACGGAGCGTGTGCCCAGCGCCTCGTCGGCCGGCGCCAGCAGAGTGGCGAGCTCCTTGCCCTTGGCCCACCCGTGCGCCAGTGCAACGAAACCGGCGTCAGGCGGTCTCGTGAGGGGCAGCCCGAGAGCCTCCTCGTCGGCGTTCAGCTCGCGAGCCACAGCCTCGGTACGGTGCCAGCGTTCTTCCAGCCTCCGGTTCGCGAGCCTGGGGGCCGCGGCCTCCGCCGCCAGAGGCCCGCGCGCCTCGTAGGTGAACACCGAGGTGGCCCCCGCCATCTCCGCCGGTGCGAGGCCGTCCAGGATTGCCCGCTCGGCGGACTCTGCGACGAGCAGGTCCTGGGGGTGGTAGATGCGAGCGAGGCGGGCGCCCGCCGGCGTCAAGGACCACCCTCGCACGTATCCCCAGCGCTCGAGCAGCTGGAGGACCTTGTCGAACTGGCGGGCCAGGGAGTCGGTCCTGCCCTTCACCTGGCGCTCCAAGCGGTCGACCTGGCGGGCCAGGCGCTCAGCCCGTGCGTCGGCCCTGAGGTGGTGCCGGAGATCGGGGCACGAGGCCACGGCCAGGCCCTCCGCCGCCCGTAGCGCGCGGCGTTCCGCTCTGTTGGCCGGCCCGGGCGGGCCGGCGTCGGCCGCCGCCAGCGACAACGCAACCCTGCGCCGGAAATCTCGGTTCTTGGGGGCGAAGGGAACTGGGAGCACCAGGCGGGCCACGACGAGCGGGGGTGACTGGAAGTTCTTTACGCCGAGCGAGATCAACCGGCGGCTGGCGGTGATGGCCCGCAGGCTCAGGTCGCCCTTTTTCCGCTGGCTCGTAGAAAGGACGGCCACCTTTTCGTTCGTACGCGCCCCGCCAGGCTTGCGGGCCGGGACCAGCAGGACGTCGCCCGGGCGCAGGCCCTCCATCGCAGCAACGATCGCCCAGGGGCGTGCGCTGGAGGCGTCAGATTGGGACGACGGGCCGCCGGAGGCCGGTTCGGTGCGCCGCCGGTACTCGGCCACGTCGCCGAGGTCGCACGTCGCCTCCTTGGTCGCGACCGCGAGCTCCTGGCGCGCTCGCTCCAGGGAGCTCTCGAGGCGGACCACGTCGGCGTCGGCACGGTACTGCGCAAACGACAGGTTGAGGAGATGGTGCGCCTGGGCGGGGGTGGTGCGGCGGACCAGGTTGGTCGCCATGTTGTAGGTCGGCCTGAAGCTCGAGGTCAGGGTGTAGCTGCGTGCCCCGGCGAGCGAGGCGACCTGGTCGAAAGTCACCCCGGGCGACCACAGCGCGACGGCATAACCCACCTCGTCGGTGCCGCGGCGCCCGGCTCGGCCGGTGAGCTGGGTGTACTCACCGGGGGTGAGCGGCTCCACCCGCTCGCCGCCGAACTTGGAGAGCTTTTCGATCACGACCGAGCGGGCCGGCATGTTGATCCCGAGCGAGAGCGTCTCTGTGGCGAACACGACCCGTACGAGCCCGGCCAGGAAGCAGCGCTCGACGGCTTCCTTGAACGGCGGCACGAGCCCGGCGTGGTGCGCTGCGAAGCCAGCCTCGAGGCCGGCCAGCCAGTTGCCGTAACCGAGCGCGGCCAGGTCCGCGTCCGATAGGTTCCCCGCCGCCGCCTGGGCGATGTCGCGGATCTGGCGGCGCTGTTGTGTGGTGGTGAGGCGCCCGCCCTCGCGCATGCACTGGCGGACCGCCTCGTCGCACCCCGCCCGGCTGAAGATGAAATAGATCGCAGGCAACAGGCCCTCTTCGCCGAGGAGCTCCACGGTCTCGGAGCGCCGCGGGGCGAACAGGCCGCTTTGGCGGTGCGCCCGCCAGCCGGCTTCGACGTTGGAGGTGAGGGCGATCCCGCGAGGGTTCGGGCGTTCGTCGACGAAGGTCGGAAGGAGCAGCAGCCGTTCGCTGCGCCGCTCCCCCACCAGGAACAGGTTGTGCAACGGGACGGGCCGGCGTTCCTCGATGACCGCTGTGGTGGAGCCGCGCACGGTGCCGACCCAGTCGGCAAGCTCCTCTGCGTTGGAGACGGTGGCCGAGAGGCACACGAGGTCCACCTCGGGCGGCAAGTGGATGATGACTTCCTCCCAAACCGGCCCGCGGTAGGGGTCCTGGAGGTAGTGCACCTCGTCGAGCACCACGTAACGGAGCCCCGCCAGGGTGCTCGAGCCGGCGTAGATCATGTTGCGGAGCACCTCTGTGGTCATGACGACGACGGGAGCGTCGCCGTTGACCGAGTTGTCGCCCGTCAGCAACCCCACCTTCGCACTGCCGTAGCGACGGGTGAAGTCGGCGAACTTCTGGTTGGAAAGAGCCTTGAGCGGCGTCGTGTAAAACGCCTTGGCCCCCTCGTCGATGGCCCGCGCGACGGCGTACTCCGCCACGACGGTCTTGCCCGAGCCCGTCGGCGCGGCCACAACCACGTTGTGGCCCCGGTCGAGCGCGTCCATGGCCTCCAGCTGGAAGCCGTCCAGTTCGAACGGGTAGCCGGCCAGGAACGACGCTCTCACCAGACCAACGTAGTGGCTCAGTGCCCTGGATGGCGAGACCACACAACGATCCCGCCCGTGAGCCCGGCCATGCGGAAGTGGTCGTGCAAGTACCCGAGCAGGTGCCTAATTTACCAGCGGCCCCAACGATTATCCCCCTCGCTGCCTTAGCTACACGGCGCTTTCCGGGGCACTGTTCCGGATGCTCAGTTCCGCCACGCTTGCCGGCGGCGTCGTTCCCCTATGCTAGCATTGCTAGCGGAGGTGGTCGTGGTGGCCGCGGTGAGCATCCGAAACTTGGACGACACGGTGCGAGAGCGGTTGAGAGTACGGGCTGCCGCCCACGGTCGGTCGATGGAGGAAGAGATGCGCACCATCCTCGTCGAGGCGGTGCGGGAACCAGGCGATGATGAGGGCCTCCTCGGCGCCCTCCTGGCCCGCTTCGGTGAGCTCGGGGGTATAGACCTGGATCTTCCGTCCCGGCTGGCCCCGCCCAGAGCTGTCGATTTCACCAAGTGATCGTCGTCGACACCAACGTCGTCTCGGAGCTGATGAAGGTCGAACCCTCTGCTGCGGTACGGGCGTGGGTGTTAGCGCATAGTCGTCACGAGCTGCGGATTACGGCAATCACCGTGGCTGAGGTTCTCTACGGCACCGAGCGCCTTCCCAAAGGCAAGCGGAGGACCGCGCTGCGCGAGGGTGCGGTGGAGGTATTCAGCCGGTTCTCCGAGCACATCCTGCCCTTCGATGCCGCCGCAGCGACGGTCTATCCTCAGATCGTCGACCATCGCGACCGTCAGGGTGCGCCGATCAGCGGGTACGACGCGCAGATCGCCGCGATCTGCAGGGCCCACGGTGCAAGTCTGGCGACGAGAAACGGGAGGGATTTCGCCGACGTCGGCGTGGAACTCATCAACCCGTGGTCGTCCGGATAGCCACGATGCATCCCGCGCCCAACGGCGAGGAGCTTGCCGAACGCGGGCCAGCCCGCGGATTTTGCCACTGTTGCGAGCGGGTCGTGCTTATTTCTTCAGGACGCGGCCGATGAGGATCGAGACCTCGTAGAAAACCATCATCGGCACGGCCATCCCGAGGAAAGTGAACGGGTCGTTGCTCGGTGTCACCACGGCGGCCACGACGCATATCACGACTATGGCCGCCCTCCGCCACTTCCTCCATGTCCTGGACGGCACCACGCCCGAGATCATCAGGAACACGACAATGATCGGGTACAGGAAAACCCCCCCAAACACAAGGCAAATGAGCAGGTACAACGAGACGTAAGAGGTGAGCGAGTAACCCGTTGTGACGTTCGGCCCGGCGACGTCGATCAACCAGGTGAGAGCCTTCGGCCACACCAGGACCGCCGTCCCTACCCCCATCGAGAACAGCAAGAGGGCGGACGCGACGAACGGAACCGCGTACTGCTTCTCATTTTTAGTGAGACCGGGGGTTATGAAACGCCATATCTCCCACAACCACACCGGCGCAGCGAGGGCAATGCCGATATAGGAGGCAATTTTCAGGCGGGTCAGGAAACCTTCCGTCGGCCCCAGCACCAAGAAATTGCAACTGATGAGCTTGCCCGGGTGAGCGTGGCAGAAGTTCTTGTAGGATTCATGGACAAAACTGAGGACAGGCTCGTAGAGGAACCAACCTGCGATGGACGTTACGACCACTGATAGGGCCATAATGAGCACGCGCTTGCGGAGTTCTGCAAGGTGCTCGAGCAAGGTCATCTTGGCGCCCTCGCCGTCGCCAGTGGCCTCCAGGGGGCTGGAGCTGTGGCCGTTGAGGGGGGCGCCCGCCACCGCAGCCCCCAAAAGCGGTTCGCCTAGTTGTGTGCCCCCCTGCCCCTCCGGGTCGCCGTCGGCCATCGCTGCGCCCCTAGTTGAGGGTCGGGTCGTCCGGCATCTCGGCCGGAGGCGCCGTCGGCGCTACCGGGACCGGCTCAGACGTTGCTGAAATTGGCTCCGCCGAGGGGCTCGGTAATGCTGTCGGTCCGGCGTCTGCTGGAGGCTGCCACGGCGCCGGCGAGCGCTCCGGGTGCAAGTTCACGTCCACCTCGCGCATCGCTGCATCAACTACTCTACGGGGCTCAGCCAGGACCTGGTTGACCTCGGTCTGGAAAGTCGAGGTGTACTTGCGGACCTCCGCCAAACCCTTTCCCAACGTGCGGGCGGCCTGTGGCAGCCGGTTCGGGCCGAGGACGAGCAGCGCGATCACGAAGAGGACAATCAATTTCTCCGGGTCGAGGTTCACCGGTACGAGCCTACAGGCGCGCCCGGTCGCTGCCTATTCAGAGCTAACGGTCGGACCTAGACGATGCAGCTGCCCGCAACTGGCCTCTGAGGTCCCTGACCTCGATTCGGGCCACGCGCAGCTGAGCAGTCTCCCGCCTGATCTCATTAGCCAGGGCGGCCGAGATGCCGCCGCCGAGCGCAGCGACGCAAAGGGCTCCCGCCCAGGCCCAACTCACTTGTCGTGCAGCCTCAGCGCGAGCCGAGCGTGCCGCCGCCGGCGATCACTTGGTCGAGCCAGTCGTCCGAGTCGAGCTCGAAATGGAAGGCCAGGAGATCGTCGTAGGTGATGGCA
>DATKHZ010000403.1:0-7534 GCA_035509995.1 Acidimicrobiales bacterium
CTCGAAGCCGCGCCTCACCGTCGAGGATGTGGCCGTTGCGTCGGTCCGATTTGCCAGTGGGGCGTTGGGAGAGGTGGTCGCCACATGGAGCCTCAACGCCGACATAGGTATGCGCAACCACCTCGAGATCTACGGCAGCGAGGGCACCCTTCTCATGAGGGCCACTGACCCCCGGCCGGCGCTTGAGATCTTCCGCTCCCGTGACGACGAGCTTTGGCGGGGGTGGGCCGAGCCTTACATCCGCCCGGCGCAGGTGGAGCCGCATGACTATACGAGCTGGCCGCCCCACCTACACCATTACAAGCGAGAGGTTGCGTCCTACATCAGCCGGTACCTGGACGACCAGAGGCCCTACGGGCCGCCGCTTCGTGACGGCCTCGAGTGCCTCAAGGTGATCGCCGCCGGCTATTCCTCGAGCCAGCGCTCGGGTGCGCTCGTCCGGGTCTGACAGGCCAATGCACATGCACCGCGCGCTCCAGGCCGACGGGCAAGTGAAAGGGGGTCGATACGCAGGTTTGCCCGTTCCGCCCTAAGTACCTCTACAGCCGAATACACACACAAATTTGGGGGTTATATGAACATCTCAACTAACCGGACCATTCGTCGAAATGTCCTAGCCACCGTCGCCTGCATGGCTACCGCGTTCGCCGCGATGCCCGCGGCCGGTGCCAGCGCCAAGCTCGCCCACCAACGTGCCAGCAACCTCGCCAACAACGCTCCGATCGGCAAGTTCCCCGGAGTACACCTCACGCTGTCGCGTTGGTCGGGTGACCCTTGGACTTCGGAGCAGGAAGCAGCAGCCAAGCAATGGGACAAGGTGACCGGCGCGACCATCACCTTCGCCCCCGTCCCTTACGAAAACTTGAAGACCCAACAGACCCTGACGCTGTCGGGTGCTGGTGGCTATGACATTCTTTACGTCCACCCGAGCTGGTTCGGGACCTTCGCCAAGTCAGGCTTCCTCGCTCCCATTTCCTCATACTTGAACAACCCGGCGGATAACCCGCCGGGGTTCAGCGCCAAGTCTTACCTGCCCTCGGTGTTGTCCCAAGGTGCCTATAACGGCAGTCAGTACTGCCTGCCTGACTTCGTCTCCACGATCGTGGTGGCTTACCGCAAAGACCTCTTTGCCAAGTACGGCCTGAGTGCTCCTACGACGCTGGCAAGCGTGCTCGTAGACGCCAAGTTCTTCAATGGCAAGAACGGGATGTCAGGCATTGCGATGCCAGGTGAGGCAACGGGTGCCATCTCCGATGTCATGACCTCGATGCTGGCAGCCGAAGGGAACTATTGGTACAGCAAAGCCGACAAGACCACTCTTGACGTGGCCGATGCCACAAACGCTGTGCAGTTTTACATTAACGCCTCAAAGTATGCCCCGAGCGGGCTCCTCGACGACGCGGTGGACGACGCCGCGCTGGCCGGGGCAACAGGGAAGTCAGCGATGGTCATCAGCACTACCCCTTCGCTGTCGGCCCTGAACGACCCGACCAAATCCACCACGGTAGGCAAGTGGGGTTTCGCACCGATTGAGTTCACGGCCGGAAAACCCGCAGGCGAGCTCATCTATTGGAACTGGTGCGTCGCGGCCAAGTCGCCACACGTTGCGGCCGCCTACTCGTTCCTGCAGTGGTACACAAACGGCCAACAGCAGGCAACCATCGCAGTAGAGGGTTCCACTGCCGGCGCAACGTACAACTTCTACACCGACAAGACCGTCCTGGCCAAACTGCCGTTCCTGCCGGCGATGCAAGCTGCCTTGGCCCATTCCAACGCGCAGCCGAGCATCCCCCAATGGTCCACGCTCCAGCCCGAGATCGAGTCGGACGTGCAGCAGGCCATAGAGGGCAAGCTGACAGCCAAGGCGGCCGCCGGTGACATGAAAAAGGCGCTCGACGGCGCCCTCGGTGCCTAAGGTACTGACCCCAAGCGCGCACGCCAGTCCTTCGTTGGGGGACTGGCGTGAGCCCGTCACATTGCGCTCCAGCCGGAGGCGGTCCGGCCGTTCGCACCGTCTTGCCTACGTCTTCATAACGCCTGCGGTTGTCGTGTTGTTGGGCCTGATCGTCGGGCCGCTCGTGTACTCGGCCGTGCTGTCGCTCTACCGCTGGCAGCTGACGCAAATAAACACTGCCAAGGCATATGCAGGCCTGGCTAACTACCGTGCGATGCTGCACGACGGCCTACTTGGCACCGCAGTACGGAACTCGGTCATATTCGTCGTCGTATCCGTAAGCGTCGAACTGGTCGTCGGGATCCTGATCGCGACAGCGCTGACCGAGGTAACCAGAGGTCGCCACCTGGCGACGTCGCTCATACTTTTGCCGATGATCGTGACCCCGGTAGTGGCCGCCCTGATCTGGCAGTACATCTACAACCCGCAGTTCGGGACCATCAGCCAGGCGTTAACGCTTTTCGGTCACCAAAACGGGCTAGACGTGCTCGGGAGCGCGCAGCTCGTGCTCCCAGGTTTCATCGTCATCGATATCTGGCAATGGACGCCGTTCGCGATCCTGGTCTTCCTGGCCGGGATGCTCTCGGTCCCCGAGGAGCTCTATGAGGCCGCGCGAGTCGACGGCGCGGGCAAGTTCCGGATCCTCAGGTCGATAACGGTACCGGTACTGATGCCACAGGTACTGGTCGTCTTGTTGTTCAGGACAATGGACGCCTACCGGATCTTCGACACGATCTACGTGCTCACCAAGGGCGGACCGGGGGCGGCGTCCGAGACGGTGGGCCTGTACGCCTACCAGGAGGGTTTCACGTACTTCAACACCGGGTACTCGATGGCGCTCGGTGTGTTCATACTCGTGACCGTGTTCATCATCTCGAGCGCCTACATCCGGCTCCTGAGACGCAGGCAGGTATTTTGATGGCGGCCACCTTGACCGCAAAACACCGGGTTCCAAGGCGACCAGCTCCCAGGCGACCAACTCCCAGGCGACCAGCCCGCAACCCGTGGGCGTTCGCCTGGTACGCCATGGTTGTCGTCTTCGTGCTGTGGGCCGTCCTACCGATCCTGATCGTGGCGGTCAATTCGTTCAAGACCACCCTGGACATCTTCTCTTCGACGCCGCACCTGCTGTTCAAACCCACGCTCGTCAATTACCGCAACGTGTTCTCAGAGATCGATTACACAAGGCTGCTCGCCAACAGCAGCCTTGTGGCGCTCGGCACGATGCTTCTGTCATTGTGCGTGGGCGTGCCCGCGGCGTACGCGCTCGCGAGGCTGGCGATGAGGGCGCGGGAGTGGTGGGCGCTCGGGATCTTGTTCACGCGGATGGTCCCAGCGGTAGTGCTCGTTGTACCCATGTACGTCATCTTTGTGAAGACCCACCTGATCGGGAGCTACTGGGCGATGATCTTCGCTGACACCACGTTCAACCTCCCGCTCGTGGTGTGGTTGATGCGCTCCTTTTTTTCTGAGGTCCCAAATGAACTGGAATCGGCGGCACAGGTTGACGGCTGCGGTCGGGTTGGTGTGTTCATGCGGGTTGCCATCCCGCTCACGCTCCCGGGACTGATCGCCACCGCCATTTTGTGCCTGCTTTTCTCATGGAACGAGTTCTTGTTCGCGCTAACCCTGTCCGGACCGTCGACGCAGACCGTACCGGTGGGGGTTGCCAGCTTCGTGGGTACCGTATCGGTCGACTGGGGTGGGAGCTCGGCCGCAGCCGTAATAGCCATGGTCCCGATCTTTGTCCTCGGGCTCTGCGCGCAACGGTTCTTGGTGCGCGGCCTGACGATGGGTGCGGTGAAGGGATGACCGCCGTCGGGGGACAGTACCAACCGGTCGCCCAACCCGCCCCGTTCGGACTGGTCGCGAGACCTCGCACGGATGCGTCGGTTGCCGGACGTCGTGTATGGTCCTGGGGCACGACCCCGGCGAAGACGGTCCAGTCGCCAAGGGGCCGGGTGCCGTGCTGGTCCCTTCTCACAGCTCGGTGCAGATGATTGTGAGGGATTTCTCGTGACCAGGTCCCAAGCGAAGACCTACCACCTCGAGGCTGGAGGCCCGTGCGAAGCGGCCGCATAACCATTCACGACGTAGCCGCGATAGCGGGGGTTTCGGCCGGCACCGTTTCGCGGGTAATCAACGACCGCGATGGGGTCGGGGACGAAACTCGCGAGCGGGTCCGCCAAATAATCGACCTCCACGGCTTCACGGCAAACTCGGCCGCTCAAAAGCTGTCGACAGGACGTGCCAACAGCATCGGCGTTGTTTCGCCCATGCACACCTCGCAGTTGGCCGTGCACCCTGTCTACCCGATCCTGCTCGGTGCCCTCGGCGACGCCGCGGCCGACTCGGGCTACGACATCCTGTTGCTCAGCATCCCGAGCTTGAGAGAGATCACCCGGTTGACCGACGCGGTGAAGCGGCGTCGTGTGGACGGTATTGTGCTGCCGGCCGCGGGGCCCGACGACCCGTTCATAAAGGAATTGTCAATCCTCAAGTTCCCCACGGTGATAATCGGACATCGCGAGAAGTCCGGCCGTATGCCGTGGGTCGACTCCGCCCACGATGTAGCGTCCTTCGAGCTCACCACCCTGCTGCTAAAAGCAGGCCGGCGGCGTTTGCTCATGCTCAACGGGCCGAGCGACACCTCGGCGTTCGAGCTGAGGTCCAAGGGTTTCTGGTCGGCGGTCGAGCAGTTCAACGGCACCGTCGAAGCCGAGGAGCATGCCGTCCAGTTCGGCGCCGATGTGGTCAAGGATAACGTCAGCCAGCTCCTGCGGGGTTACGGACGGTCCCTTCCAACGGGCATTGTCGCGGGGAACGACACCATCGGTGCCGCTTGCCTGGAGGTTGCGCGGCAACTCGACGTGGACGTGCCGGGGCGCCTGGCGGTAACGGGGTTCGACGATTTTCTGCTCTCCGCGTACACGTCTCCTCCCCTGACCACGGTAAGGATGCCTCTACGGGAACTGGGATCCACCGCGGCCGAAATGCTTTTCAGGCTGATCGAAGGACGGCCGCTGCGTCGTCGCCACGTGATACTGCCGACAGAGCTGGTGATCCGTTCCTCTACTCCCAGGAGCCGGTGAAGCTTCGGACGGGCGGTCATGGAACGACGGGGCGAGGACCGCGCTCTCGATCTTGCGACCTCGTGGCTTCCGGCGGGACGCCTTCCCGAGCAGAATGCCACCATTTCCACCGGTTGATCCGGCGCCATGGAGCACACTAAGTAAGCGAGCCCCGAACGGGGCACCGCACGACGAGTGGCCCAGAGCCTCTGAACGGAAGGGAACGATGATGGAACTTAAAACCGCAGCAGCAGGGACGGTGCTCGCTGCCATGCTCCTTGGCGGCGCCGGGCTGGCAGTTCATGGGAGCTCAGCGGTCCATCTGGCCGCCGCAATCTCAAAGCCTCAGGACCCCAAGTGCCCGACCGGGTCGAGCACCGTCACAGTCGACGGCTTCGCCACCGCCCAAGTGGCCCCAAACGAGATCACCATTAGCCTGGGGGTCCAAACCCAAGCGACGAAGGCCACTGTCGCCCTGAAAGACAACTCGACCAAAGCCAACGCCCTGATCGCCAAGCTGATGAGCGACGGCGTAGCACAGGACCACATCCAGACTTCCAACCTGTCGATCCAGCCGGTCTACAGCGGCCCCAAACAGGTCCTGACGGGCTACCAGGTGAACGATACGTTGACCGTGACCCTGCTCAACCTGAGCACCGCTGGCGGCATCATCGACGATGCGGCGCAGATCGCAGGCAATTCCGTAGTGGTTAACGACATCTCGTTTTCGGTGCAGAACGACGGGACTGTCCTCGCCGAGGCCAGGGCAGCCGCCGTCCGCCAAGCGCAAGCTCAGGCCCACGCGATGGCGTCGGCCGCCGGCATGGTGCTCGGGACGCTTTGCTCTCTGGTGGACGACACCGGACAGCCCCAGCCAAACTCGGTCGGCGCCCAGGCACCTCTCGCAGCGAAGGCCAGCACTCCCGTCGAGGCCGGCCAGGAATCGGTCTCAGCCGACGTCACTGCGGTATACGAGCTCGAGACCACCTGAGCGGAGCTGTTCAGGGGACCGGCTGGTACCGCGCCACAGAAAATGCGAGCAGCATGGGCACGTTGACAGCAAAAATGGCCAGCATGCAAGTCAGCACCACAAGGATCTGGCCGCGGGTGCCGTCGAACACAAAGATGTACTCGAGCATCCCGGCGATCACGAGATAGGCCAAAAGTGACCACTTGACAACCAGGAAAAAACTTGCCCAGGCAAAATCTCGCAATCTCGCCACCAGGACCACGTTGGCAACGAGGACGGCGGCGGCAAGCACGAGCAGTACCTCCGCGAGGCCAAGGGGCGGATGGGCAGGCAAATGAGCAGCCATGTAAATGCCGCCGACAATCACCAGGGCCATTGACACGACCGCGATCTCGGCCACCGGTGGCAGCTTCCGGTTGGCAAGGTCCGTTCCGGCACCGGCCTGGGCGGCGCTCATCTGGACGCCAGCCTGGTCATTATGATCAACGTGGCGACCTGCATTGCCCCGGTGACCCCTGCCGTATAGATGAAGCGCTTCATCAGCTTTCCGATGAGGGGCCCATTTGGCACCGGCTTTTTCAACTCGAACAGGACAGCCAGGTTGGCCGGCTCCAGAAGCCCGATGGCCACAATGGCCATAACTCCCACGACCACCATGGACGCGACTACCCAGCCGTGGTTCGGGGAGGACGTCAAAAGGTTCCCCTCGTGCCGGGCGAGCTGCCAACCGGCGGCCAAAGTGCAGATGACCAGGGTCGGCATTAGCAACACCATCTTCGGCATCAACCGCTTGGAGAACTCCACCCTGGCTGGGATGCTCATCCGGCCCATGATCGGCCCGATGATGAAACCAAGGAAGAGGTCGATCCCCGTCCAGAGGGCGCCGGACACCACATGGAAAAAGTCGATCCCCCACAGCGCGTTGAAGGCAATAGCAACGACGAGGCCGACCAGGGCGGCGGCCACGATCGGCAGACCAGCCAGCGGGACGATCTGAAATGGCTCAGCCGGCCCCGTAGCGCCCGGTGGGCCGCCGTGGTCCAGCGGTACAGCCACGCCCCCCGGGACAGGGGCGGAAACGACATCTGTCATGCGCGCTCCCTTCACTGACAACTCCGGGCCCCAAACCGAGCCAGAATAGATATACCACGTGCTCACGGGCGTCGCGCTGAACTTCAATGCTGCGAAGGCGCCACCAATGAACATCTTCGATCCCCACCCGAAGAATCAAGGCCTGTACCTGCCCGAACAGCACTCCGGCTTGGTACCGTGGCGCCGACCCGTGAGCCGAACAAGCCGGCAAACCCTCCTAAGCCTGCTCGCCGAGGGTACTTTGGTGACCTCAGGGGAGGAAGATCATGCCCTGGGCCGCGACTGCCGGGCCGGTGAGGGGGGCTCGAGTGATAGCGCCGGTCTCGGGGTTGAGCTGGCCCAAATAGTTGGGCGGGAAGCCCGGCGCAGGGCAGGTGGCCGGTGCGTTGCTGGCGTCACAGGGCGTGGCGGCCACGAAGACCTCACCCCTCCGGAACGGCCCGATGA
>DATKHZ010000404.1:0-4052 GCA_035509995.1 Acidimicrobiales bacterium
AATTATCGTGGCGGTCGCCGTCTGGGAGGCGACCCGCCCGCCGGGCCACGCTACGAAGGCCGACATCGCCGCCGCCGAGGCCCTCAAGGGCCAGTGCCTTGTCCGCGAAGGGGGCAAGCCGGAGTTCCCGGTGCTCTCGCCGACCCCGGTGAAATGTTCTGAGGCCAGGGCCTACGCGAAGGTTGTAGCCGTGATCGTCCCCGGCCACCCCGGCTCGTGCCCGCTCGGCAGCGCCGTAGTGCAAGTGCTCCAAACCGGCGTTGTGGGAGAGCCCAGCGAGTGCCTGCTCCCGGTCAAGCACTGACTAGCCGCTGATCTGGCCGGCTCAGGGCGGAGGCCGCACGTCTGCGGACGCACCCGCCTACGTGACCGCCGGAGCGGGTGCGATGGCGGAGCGTTCCCTCGGCGGTCACTGCGGAACGGGGTGCGTCCCGCGGCCGCACGTCCCGCCCTGTAGGCCGACGCCAGCTCCTGCATGCGCCAAGTGCGGGTGCTCCGGTAAGCGCTAGTCTGAAGGGACAACGCGGACGTGGCTCAGTTGGTAGAGCACAACCTTGCCAAGGTTGGGGTCGCGGGTTCGAATCCCGTCGTCCGCTCCCACACGAAATCCCAGTGGTGGACCTGGCCGGCCTTCCGGGCGTTCAGGTGCGCCGCTTGCGCGTTATTTCGTGCAGTTTCGTGCGGAAGTCGGGGGGGCGCCATAGAGGCTCCAGCCAGCGGGCGGCGGACGGGCGCCGTGGTCCAGCCGCTCGGTGCGCCTGTCGCACACCTTCATCGCGTTTCGTGTCGGCGCTCGGTGGCGACCAGAAACTGCCCACCCTGACGACGGGCCTGGCGGGGGTGGGTCATGGTGAACGGGCAGGCAAGCGTTTGGAGAGCACAGCGGTCGTGAGCGTGACGACAAGGGGTCTGGTGATCTTGCCACCGAAGTCGCGCTCGATGAAGGACTCCATGTCATCGAGCAGGCCGACTCGATCACTCTCCTTCATCATCCGGGTGCCTGAGTACGAGAGCATCAGCTTCCGATAGTCGGAGGCCTCGTACGTCTGGTCCCAGTCGTAGCGACGGACAGCTACTCGGTCGAACCGCCCATCAGCCTCGAAGGCTGAGCGAATGGCCGGGTCGACGCACTCACGGGTGGGAGCTGGCGGGTCAGCGTGACCGTGCCCATATCGCTCATAGATCGGCTGCGCCGCGGCAAAGAAGCCCAGGTCCGAAGGTGAATCCACCTGGATAAGATCGACGATCGCGATGACTCCGCCCGGTCGCAACACGCTCGCGGGTCGGTCCGTCTGCGCTGGCGGAGCGATCCAGTGGTACGCCGTCGCCGAGAACACGGCGTCCGCGCTCGCGGTGGCGACATCCAACTTCTCGAAGTCACCAACGCTCACACGAAGACGATCTGATGGGAGGTTTGAATGCAACTTGGCAGCCATCGCCGAACCGATCTCGATCGCGTGAACCCACGCTCCACGAGCAAGGAGGTCCTTTGTCGCCTGCCCCGTCCCAGGCCCGACCTCCACGATCTCCGGCCCAGACGGCAGTAGCTGGAACAGGGCATCGAACAACTCGCCTGGGTATGAGGGTCTGATCTCGTCGTAGATCGCTGCCGCTTCATTGAATGAGAGTCTGATGTCGTCAGGTCGACCCACACGGGCATTCTGCCGCAAGTCCGGATGCACCGCCCCCAGCGTCGTTTGGCAGCAGGCGCGACCGAACGCCATACGGAATAACACCGCCCTCCAATCGCCTGGCGCGACGGATCGATGTTCCTTGCTGGGCGAACCGACGTTACGTGATCTTCTTCCCGCAGCAGCCGGCTGCGTGTTCTGGAACGGCTCGCGATGCGCGGGACGTGCCTCTCGCGAGCTTTCCGCGCCGCCGCTACGCTCGCAAGACATGAGCGGCCCGTCATCGACGACTGAGGAGCAGCTCGCCTATTACCGGGCTCTAGCCAATGAGTACGAAGACCACACGCTTGACTGCCCGGGGCAAGATGAGCTGTTGTCGGCGATCAATTCATATCGACCGACTGGTGATGTCCTCGAACTCGCCTGCGGGACGGGTGTGTGGACCGAGAAACTTCAACGATCGGCGGCCAGCGTGACGGCGGTCGATGCCGCCCCTGAGATGCTTGCGCGGGCACGGACTCGATTGGGCACTACTACAGGGGTCCGGTTCGTTGAGGCCGACCTCTTTTCATGGCATCCGGCCCAGAGGTACGACGCTGTCTTCTTTGGCTTTTGGATCTCACACGTCCCCGACGACAGGTTCGAGTCGTTCTGGAACCTAGTCGACGAGGCCCTCGAGCCCAACGGACGAGTCTTCTTCTTCGACGACAATCACCGCGCCGGCGCCGAACTGGTGGAGGGCGTTCACTCGCCTATTGTTCAGCGCGAACTGAACGATGGAACGCCGTTTCGGGTGATCAAGATCCCTTACGACCCAGCGGAGCTCGAACGGCGGCTCCGAGCTCTGGACTGGGATATCAGAGTCACCGCGACCTCCGGGCCCTTCTACTGGGGCACCGGGGGTCGGTAAAGCCAACGAACCGCCCCGGCTCGTACTGTCCAGCGGCAATCAGATCACTGGCCAAATGGCGTCGCGCAAGCAGCAACGGAACCGGCAATAGGGCCCATTGGCAGGCGCCCCAATAACGGCCTGCCGTGGCGTCGCAGCGAGCGTGGCCGAAGCGCATCGAGATATAAGACCGGGCCCGGCCGCGGTCGCAGCCCAGGACCCGCCTTTGCGGTGGTTCGGCTTACTAGCCACGGCAACGTCGGGCTGTACCATGGCCGTGTGACCGCCACGAAGGGCAGCCTCGCCCTCCTAACGGCGCTGGTTGTTACAGCTCTGGCGTCACCAGCCTCCGCAGCAGAGGCCTCCGCGAGGGTAAGCGTCCACGAGGTGGGCTGTACGACAGGATTCACGGCGGGCGGCTCCTATAGCCCGACAGTGCCAGGTACAACCCGGCTCACTGTGTCCTCGAGCAAACCGTCTATGAGGAAGTCATCGGCATTATCCAGAACATGGCCCTGTCCCTTGAAAGAAACCTGACGACCTTTGCGGGTTTGCACGAAGAGGAGCTCCGGAATCACTTTCTACTCCAACTGAACGGGACGTTCGAGGGTGCCGCCGCCGCTGAATTGTTCAATGGAGCCGGGAAAACTGACATTCTGGTGAGGATCGAAAACCGGAATGTGTTTATTGGCGAATGCAAGATCTGGACCGGCGAGAGTGCCTTTGCCTCTGCCATCGATCAGTTACTTGGATACACGGTGTGGCGCGACAGCAAAGCTGCGTTGGTCCTATTTATAAAGCAAAAGGACGCCACTGCCATCGTCGAGAAGGCTGACTCTGTCATCCGCAAGCACAGCAACTTCAAAAGGCTCGGAGCGCCGTCACCGGATGCTAGTTCGCGGCGTAATTACGTCGTCCACCAGACGGATGACGAGAATCGCGAGATCCAGTTAGCTTTGCTGCCCGTGGTGATCAGGCAACTCTGAGATGCCGTTGGCGACTCGGGTGTCTGGACCTAACTCTGACATCATCGTTGCGTGGTTGCTCAACACGAGCGAGGACGGCTAACGACAGGTCGTTTAGCCCTTCGAGGCCTTGACCATGGCGATATATGAGTCCCGCGCCTGGACGACCAAGGCCCGCTGCTTGTCCAGCCGATTCATGGTCGAAGACTTTTGCCAGGGCCACGGCGCGCTGTCCGCTATGTCAGAAAACTCCATGCACGCGGCAATCAGCTTGGATGCCTCCGACCGGACCGCGGGCGAACCGACCAGCTCAAGCTCAGTACGCGCCTCCACGACACCGACGAGGGCATCAATCATCACCTGGAAACTCCGGTAAGACCGGTCCTGGGGGCCAGCAGTCCTAAGGAGCTTGGCCATGTCCCGCGCGCTAAACGGACCCTTCTGAAGCCGTTTCGGCAGGAGGGAAAAAAAGGCGCCCGTAAAGATGGGGAGGAAAGACTCCATAGTCTCCGAGGTCGACTGTCGCAACGACTTGTCACGTCTAAGCACTTCTACCCGTACTAAGAA
>DATKHZ010000405.1:0-8190 GCA_035509995.1 Acidimicrobiales bacterium
AGGCCCCACAGGATGCATGGCGTGCCCCCGATGCGCTCCAAAGTGCAGAAAGAGAAGCCCATAAGGTGGCCTGCAACACGTACCTGGGTAATGAGTACCCACTCGTCTCTCTGCTTGGAAAGCACCCCGATATCCAAACCTGCAGGCCCATCCGCGACGATGTCGGCCATATCGGCCAGCTCGCCGTCCGAAAGCGCCGTGCAGTCCTTGGTCTCGACATCGAACGTCATGTCGGCGATCACTCCTTACTAGCTGGGGACCGCCTTTAAGTTTAGCCGCTCGCCGGCGCACCGTTCCACAAACAGGCAGGTCCAAGCAGTACACGTAACTCAGCCAAAAGTCCGGGGCTGCGGGCCACGCTGAGCTCGACCGGCAGGCGGACAACTTTGGACCCAACATGCAGGTAAACGGGTGAAGGCCCAGGGTGTTCTTGGAGCAGTTCGCGCAACCTTTGCACCCGCGTGTCGTCCAGGGCGTTGACAGGCAGGACCACCTTCAACGGCTCCGCCCCGTCCAGGCTGAGCTGGGGCCTCTTCAGCTCGGAGCACACCAGCTTGGGGACCTCGTCTCGCAAGTCAAGCCTGCCCTTGACACATATGACGGCGTCGTCAGCGAGGAGGTAGCCCACCTCGGTCATGGTGCGGGGGAACACAAAAACCTCTATCGAGGCCTGCAGGTCCTCCAGGATGAACGTCGCCATGAGCTCGCCTCTCCTGGTGTACTTGCGGGCGAGCCCGGTGACCACGCCGCCTACCCAACGGTCAGCGACTCGAGACGGGGCCCCGTACCCCCCAGTGCCGCCATTGCCGCCATTGGCCCCGTTGCCGCCATTGGCCCCGTAGCCGCCATTGGCCCCGTAGCCGCCATTGGCCCCATAGCCGCCGCCGGAGCCTCCCGGGACGTTCCCGTTCGCGTTTGAGGGCCCGCTCCCGTTGCCGTCCGCAGGGGGCGTGCCCGCACCGGCATCCCGCCCGGTAATGTCATCGCGCAAATCGAGGATCGTGCAGTCCACGTGCCGGCGGAGGGCCGCTTCAGCCCCTACCAGTGGGTGATCGCTCACATAGAGCCCCAGCATCTCTTTCTCGAAAGCGAGCTTGCTATGTTTGTCGAACTCCTGGTCCGGGACCGGCACTCGCGTGTCGTCAAAAACCTGACCTCCTAGGCCGGGTTCGCCGAAGAGGCTCAGGACACCCTGGTCGGCTTCCTTGCGCCTGGCCAGCGTTGCGTCCACGACCTGTTCGAAGACCAGGCACAAGCCTTGCCGCGGATGGCCCAACGAATCGAAGGCACCGGCTTTTATGAGCGACTCGACCGTGCGCTTGTTGAGCACGACCGGGTCGACCCTGTTGCAAAAATCGTAGAAGTCCTTGAAGGGGCCGGCCGCCTCACGTTCGCTCACGATCCGCTCGACCAGGCCTTCACCTACGTTGCGGATGGCCGACAGCCCGAACGGGATCACCCCGTTGCCCTTGATCTCCATTTGGCCCGCGGCCGCCTGACCGGGCCGGACCGCGGTGAAGTCCGAAGCCGCAAGGTTGATGTCCGGCACCAGGACCTCGATGCCCATCGCCCTGCACTCCGCCAGGTAGACGGCCATCTTGTCCTTATCGTCCTTCACGCTCGTGAGCAAGCAAGCCAGGTACTCGACCGGATGGTTGGCCTTCAGCCAGGCGGTCCAATAGGCGACCAGCCCGTACCCGTATGCGTGGCTCTTGCCGAACGCGTAATCGGCGAATGGCTCGATTATGTCGAACAAAGCGGTACCTATTGCCGTCCCGTACCCCGTCCGCTCGCAGCCGGCCACAAACTTTTCCCGTTCCTTGGCCATTATCTCGCGGACCTTCTTGCCCGCTGCTTTACGCAAGGTCTCGGCTTCGATCAGGCTGTAGCCCGCAAAACGCTGTGCAACCCGGAGCATCGACTCCTGGTAGATCATCAGCCCGTACGTATCACTGAGCACTTCCGCCATGTCGGGGTGAAGATAGGTGATCGGCTTACGGCCGTTCTTGCGGTCGGCGTAATCGTTGTGCATGTTCGCTGCCATCGGGCCCGGGCGGTAGAGCGCTACAAGGGCTGCCACGTCCCCCAGGGTTGTTGGCAACAAGGAACGGACCAAGGTCCGAAGGTTTGAGCCTTCCAGCTGGAAAACACCGACCGTGTCCCCCCGCTGGAGCAGACCGAACGTCGCCTGGTCGTCGAGGTCGACGTTGTCGATATCCGGGCGGTGGCCCGTGTTCAGCTCGATCATGTCCAGCGTCCGCTCGATCACGCTCAAGTTGCGAAGCCCTAGGAAGTCCATCTTGAGCAGGCCCAGCTCGTCGACCGCGTGCATCTCGTACTGGGTGACAATTGGGGCGTCTTCGGGCCGGCCGCCTGGCTCTGGTTTGCGCTGCACAGGCAAGTGCTCGGTCAGCGGGTCACTCGAGATCACGACCGCGGCAGCGTGGATCCCGTCCTGGCGGCGGAGCCCTTCGAGGCCCTTGGCGACGTCGACGACGCGCTTGACGTCGGGGTCGGCGGCGTACATCTCGCGCAGTTCGCTCGCCACCTTGTAGCCGTCCGAGTACTTTTGGTCCTCTTGGAAGCACGCCCAAAGAGGTGTGTCCCGGCCCATCACCAACGGGGGCATCGCCTTGGCTATGCGGTCGCCGACACCGTAGGGGTACCCGAGGACACGAGCGGCATCGCGGACCGCGGCGCGAGCCTTGATGGTGGAGAACGTGACGATCTGTGCGACGTGGTCCTGGCCCCAACGCTCGGAGGCGTAGCGGATCATCTCGCCCCGGTAACGCTCGTCGAAGTCCATGTCGATATCGGGCATCTGCTTGCGCCCTGGGTTCAGGAACCTTTCGAACAGCAAGTCGTAGCGGATCGGGTCGACGTCAACTATTCGCAGGCAATAGGCGACACAACAGCCCGCTGCGCTCCCCCGCCCCGGCCCGACCCGTATTCTCTGTTCGCGCGCGTGGCGGATCAGGTCCCAACAGACGAGAAAATAATCCGAAAAGCCCATCGATGCGATCACGCCGAGCTCGAAATCAAGCCGCTCGACCACATTGGCTGGCACAGGCGCCCCGTAGCGCGCTTCCGCTTCCCGGAAGCTGAGGAACCTAAGGTACTCGTCAGAGGTGGCAAAACCTTCCGGGAACGGGAAAGCAGGTAATTTCGGCTTGCCGAGCTCGATAGTTACGTCCGCCCGCTCCGCTACCCATAGGGTGTTGTCGCACGCCTCAGGCAGCTCCGAGAAAAGTGCCCGCATCTCAGCGGACGTCTTCATGTAATGCTCCGAGCCCTCGAAACGGAACCGCTTAGGGTCGTCCATCGCCGAGCCCGTCTGGACACAAAGCAGGGCGTCATGGGCAAGGTGGTCCTCGCGCGTCGTGTAGTGGCTGTCATTAGTCGCCAACAAAGGCGCGCCGATCGCCTTGGCGATCTCTACAAGTTGCGGGTTGGTCTTCCGCTGTTTTTCGAGCCCGTGGTCCTGCAGTTCGACAAAAAGGTTGTCCCGGCCGAATATCTCCTGCAACTTGGCGGCATGAGCGGTGGCCTGTTCGACGTCGCCTCGCAACAACGCTTGGTTGACGAGCCCGCCCAGGCAACCCGTAGTCGCAATTACGCCCTCGTGGTACCGCTCAAGCAGCTCCCAGTCGCAGCGCGGTTTGTACCAGTAACCCGACAAATAGGCCTCTGACGACAACTTGAGGAGGTTCTTATACCCCTTGTCGCTCTCGGCCAGAAGTGTTAGGTGGTAATAAAGCTTGTCACCCTCGTCGGCGTCACCGCCCGTATCGTCGAGACGACCGCGTCTGAGCGGGCGCTCCAAGCGGCTACCGCCCGCCATGTAGGCCTCGATCCCGATGATCGGCTTAACGCCGGCAGAACGTGCCGCTTTGTAGAAATCCAGGACCCCGTACATGTTGCCGTGGTCGGTGATCGCGATCCCAGGCTGCCCGTCTTCCGCTGCCCGCTTCACGACCTGGTCAACCCGTGCTGCCCCGTCGAGCATCGAGAACTCCGTGTGGAGGTGCAGGTGTGCAAACGACCTGCTCACTTGCCTATCTACCTCCTTTTGCTCATGCCCGGTACGCCCATCAACAGGGCTCTGTGAGTATCCTGTGGACGAGATTACAGCCGTGTTGTTCCGTCAAAGTTAGCGCGCTCCGGTGACCGTCACAGCTCCATGCCCACTGACCAGCGTGCGCGCCGGTACCGGCCCGGTGTGCTAGCACTAGTGGGCCCCGACTGGTTACCCACCTTGGTTCTCTCGCTTGGCTCCAGCACACTTAATCGCTATCCAGCAGACGGCCCAGCGGGCCCACGGCAGCGAGGCTTGAAGGGCCAACGACGGTGATCGACGACGCTCTGCGGGTGGCGACCTACCGGGCCCGGGCTACGCTCCACCGCAGGTGGGCTGGCTACGTCGTCCTCGTCGTGCTCACCGGTCTGCTCGGCGGCGTGTCGATGGGGTCCGTGGCTGCAGCCCGCCGCACTCAGTCCTCCTACCCGGTCTACCTGGCCAGCACCAACCCTGCGGACGCGCTGGTCTTCACGGAGTTCGCACCCGTCACGAACACCGGGTACTCGCCGAGTGTCGACGAGGCAATCGCCAGGCTCCGGTACGTAAAGCGCGCGGCAGACGTCATCGGCTTCGACGGCAACATGCAAGTCCTCGAGCCCGTCAAAGCCAACGCGCCGGCGGGTGAGGCGCCGCCCGCGGTCGAGGGTAGCCTCGACGGCGAGTTCATCACCTTGGACCGCGTGACCCTGGTCCGGGGCCGCGTAGCCGACCCGGCGCGAGCCGACGAGTTCGTAATGTCGGCGGGAGGAGCGGCCGACGAGGGGTTGCACATCGGGTCGACCCTGCGCGTGGGGTTCTTCACCGATGCACAGGTCGCCTCCCCCAAGTTCGCCGGGTACCCGGCCGACAAGCCTTACTTAGCCGTCACTCTCCGGTTGGTCGGCATCGTGGAAGACAACGTCCAAGTTGTGCAGGACGATGACGCGGCACTCGGTGACCAGTTCGCCGTCCTCAGCCCCGCCCTCACGCGCCGGTTGGCCAATTGCTGCGCTTATTACTCGACGATCGCTTTGCAGATCGAGGAGGGGGCGCGACATCAGGCCGCCGTGCTGTCGGCGCTGAGCAAGCTCGTCCCTGACCTCGGGCCCTTCGCCGGCGCTCAGACAAATGCTCCCTTTGTGGCAAAGGCTGAGCAGGCCATCCGGCCCGAAGCGATCGCGTTCGGGGTGTTCGGGTGCCTCTGCGCCCTTGCTGCGCTGCTGATCGGCGGCCAAGTCGTCGGCAGGTTGGTCCGGCGCAATGCCAACGACGAATCGGTGCTCCGAGCCCTGGGCGCCGGACCGGCTATGACGACAGCGGACGCGCTCATCGGCATCTTCTGCTCGGTCGTGGCCGGGTCGTTGTTAGCGGTGGCCGTGGCAATCGGGTTATCACCCATTGCGCCAATTGGCGCCGTTCGGCCCGTTTACCCCGACCGCGGCGCTGCGTTTGACTGGACGGTCCTGAGCCTCGGTTCGCTTCTCCTGGTCGTTGTCCTCGGCTCGGTCGCGCTGATGATGGCGTGGCGGGAGTCACCGCAGCGCGTTGGCCGGACAACAGTTGGGACCGATCGCGGGGCAAGAGCCGCTCAGGCGGCTGCGGCAATTGGCCTATCACCAGCCGCAATGACCGGTATCCGGTCCGCTCTCGGCGCTGGCTCGGGACGCGACGCGGCGCCTGTCCGCTCCGCCCTGCTGGGTGCGGTGCTCGCTGTGGTCGTGGTTGTCACCTCGATCATCTTCGGGGCGAGCCTCAACTCCTTGGTGTCCCGCCCCGCCCTCTACGGCTGGAACTGGAACTATGCGCTTTTGTCAGGGTTCTCAGGAGCCGAGGACCTGCCGGCGGCCGAGACTGCCGACTTGCTCAACCACGACAGCGCGGTGGCCCATTGGGCGGGCGTGTACTTCGGGACCGTTCAGCTCGACGGCCATGCCGTACCGGCGCTCGCCGTAAGCCCCAACGCGTCGGTGAGCCCGCCCCTTTTGTCCGGGCACGGTCTCGGCTCGGCGCAACAGGTGGTTCTCGGGACATCTACCTTGGCCATGCTGCACCAACACGTCGGCGGTAGCGTCCTCGCAGGCACTGGCCGAGGGCCCCCTGTCCGCTTGCAGATCGTCGGGACGGCGACCCTGCCGACCATCGGGGGCTCGGGCGACCCCGAGCTGCAGATGGCGAGCGGCGTTGTCGTCGCCTCGTCGCTTTTCCCGGCTTCCGCACTCAACGCGCAGCAGAGCCGAGTAGCGGGCCCGAATGCGGTGCTCATCAGGATCAGGCCTGGTCTCAGCCAGTCAGCCGCGCTGCGCTCGCTCAACCGGGTCACCGCCGTCCTGGACCGACCTTCGGATCCCGATAGCCCGGTCGGGGGTGTCGTGCCAGCGCTCCGCCCGGCCGAGATCGCCAACTACCGCAGCGTCGGGTCGACGCCATTGCTGCTCGCCGGCATCCTGGCCGCGGGTGCCCTGGGCGCATTGGGGTTGACCCTTGTCGCTTCGGTGCGCCGCCGCCAGCGGGAGTTCGCACTGCTGAAGGCACTCGGTTACACGCAGCGCCAGGTCGCCGCGGCAGTGGCGTGGCAATCTTCGGTGTCCGCTGCCGTCGGGGCGGTCTTCGGCCTTCCGCTCGGCATTGCACTGGGACGATGGCTCTGGGGCCTGTTCGCAAGGGGGATCTCGGCGGTACCCGATCCCACCGTTCCTGTGCTTTGGATGGTCGTGGTCGGGCTCGGCGCGTTGGTGTTCGCCAATCTTGTGGCCGCCGTTCCCGGGCGCATCGCCGCTCGCACGCCTACGGCGCTGCTCCTTCGGTCCGAGTAATGTCCGGCTACACCAGCCCGTTCAGCCATCCGATCAGGCCTTGGAAGTACGTTTCCTGGTCGTCGTACATGGCCATGTGGCTTCCGTTCGGGCAGTGCAGGTAGGTCCCCTGCGGTAACCGGCGGGCTACTTCTGCCATGTGTGCCGGGTCCATCGTGTCGTGGGCGGCGCCGATGACCAGCGTAGGTACGCCTATGCGCCCCAGGTCGGCGAAGCGGGACCATCCGGCGAGCGTGGCCGACGGGGATATGCCCAGCTCGCTCGGCCCTTGCATCTTCACGTAGATGGCCTGGTTCAGGTGCTCGATACCCCGCCGGGCCGGGTCAGGCCAGTCGCTGGCAGGCATCCGCAGCACATGGTGCACGTAGTAGTGCTCCATGAGCAGCTCCATGAACCTCGGGTTCTCGTAGTCGCCGGAGGCCTCGAGCGCCTGGATCTCGGCCAGTGCCTCCTGGTCAACGGCTGGCATCAGGACGTCGCGGGCGTAGGCGTTGTAGGCCTGGACGTCCATCATCATGTTCGACACAACCAGGCCTTTTAGGTGCTCCCCGTGGGCCAGCGCGTATTCCGCAGCGAGGATCCCTCCCCAGGAGTGCCCGAGGAGCACGAAGCTGTCGCGCTCGAGCCGCAAGGCCGCCCGCACCTGCTCGACCTCGTCGACGAACCGGTCGAGGTCCCATAGCGACTCGTCGACGGGAACGTCGCTCCACCCCGAGCCCAACTGGTCGTAGTAGTAGTACTCGACACCGGCCTGCGGCAACCAGCTGTCGGCTGCCTCGAAGTACTCATGCGTGCAGCCAGGGCCGCCGTGCAGTAGCAGGAGGCGGAGCGAGGGGTTAGTGCCGACCCGCTTGGTCCACACCTCGAAGGGGCCCGATGGGGTGTTGATGGGAATCCGCCGCGACCCGCCGCTGAGCCGGTCGTCTCGCGACGAGGAGTCCAGGTACGAGAGGATCACCCGAGGTCCCTACAGGTAATTCCCGGGCATCGGCACTTCCCCACGTTCGAGTTGGCCCGGGGGCAACCCCCGCCGGCGAGCCTCCTCGAGCTGCGCCCGCTGCGCCATCTGCTGGGCGAACAGCGTCGCTTGGAGCCCATGGAAAACGCCTTCGAGCCATCCGACGAGTTGCGCCTGCGCGACCCGGAGCTCCGCATCGGTCGGGACTTTCTCGGGGTGGAACGGGGGCGCCATCCGTGCCAGCTCGGCCCTCAGGTCGGGCGAGAGCCCTCCTTGCAGCTCCTCCAGCGACGCGTCGTAGATTTCCCGGAGACGCACGCGGCTGGCGTCGTCAAGGGGAGCCTGGCGCACCTCCTCCAGCA
>DATKHZ010000406.1:0-6253 GCA_035509995.1 Acidimicrobiales bacterium
CTCGCCGAGATCCGCCGCCCACCTGATCCAGCTGCACGAGCTTTGCAGGTCCTCCGCGCCCGCCCCCGCAGCGCTGCCCGCAGCCGTCCCGCCCAAGCCCGTGCCGCCCAAGTTCGCGCCGCCCGAGCTCGCGCCGCCCAAGCCTGTGCTGCGAGAGCCTTTGCCGCCCCAGCCCGTGCTGCCCGCACCGGCGCCCTGAACGAGCCGCAGTTCGAACAGCGGGCTCCAACTGACGTCCTTTGCGTCCTCCGGTTGCCCGACTGGAGGGATCCGTGCGAGCTGGATGTCCATTGTCGGGGCGCCCTTGGCCTGGAACGATGCCGACATGTTCAATATCGCGCCGGTGGACTGGCGGGCCACCACTTGCCTGGCGACGAAGGTCCGGCCGTCTCTCAGGCGTTCTACTTCGAAGCGGACGGGCTCCTCGGCGTCGCCTACCCGCAGGAAATAGGCATGCAACGAATGCGGGACGTGTCCCGGTTTTACCGTGAGCTCTGCGGAACGCAATGCCTGGGCGACAATCTGGCCGCCATAAAGGCCTTCCCACGGATATGTCGGCCCGGTGCCGACATATGTGTCGGGCCCGTGGGCTTCCAGTTCCATCATCGCCCCGAAGGGGAGGTTCACTTGCGGCCCTCAGGATTTGTCAAGGCGCGGGAAGACGGTTTGTTCTACGACCAACTTTATGCCGGCCGCGACCGGTATGGCTACCAGGGCGCCGATTATGCCGAGGAGAGCGGCGCCGATGATGACGCCGAGGACCGTGACGACCGGCGACACGTTGACAGCTTGGCGCATCACCCGAGGCACGAGAAAGTAGTCCTCCACAAATCGGTATGCGATGTAAAACACTGCGGTAGCGATCGCAACGGGGAGCGAGACCGCAAGGGCTACCAGGCTGACGATCACACCGGCGACCGTGGAACCGACCACCGGGATGAGGTCGAAGAGGGCGACCATCAGCGCTAATAGCAGGACGTAAGGCAGCCCCAAGGCCGCTGCCCACACGAGTGTGCCTATGCCCGCAATGAGCGAAGTGAGCAGGTTCCCCAACAAATAGCCCCCCACACCAGCCAGTACCTCGTCCAGCAGCAACCCGAAACGCGAGCGACGGCTATCGGGCACGAGGTGCGTCAAGAAACTTTTGATCGATGGCAGGGCGGCGAGGAAATAGATCGTGAGCACCGTGACCACCAGGAGCGAGCTGACTGCGCTCACGACTTTCTTGCCGGCGCCGAGAGCACCCGATGCCAGGACGGAATCGAGGCTTCCCGTATTGCCCTTGCCGCTCAGGTAGTAGCTCAGGTGGAGGTCCTGGGCGACCTTGCCGACGGTCCCTTTGCCGGACCCGATCTCGGTCCGCCATTTGGGGATCTGTACCGATAGTTGGTTGATCTCGTGCTCTATGGGTGAGATCGCCGAGTACACAAAGGCTGCGACTATGCCTGCGGCGACGGCGACGACCACCAAGACGGCGACGGGACGCCTGACGCGGTGGCGCGTGAACAAAGCCACGACCGGCTCGAGCCCGACAGCAATAAAAAGGGCCAGTCCCACGAGCACGAGGGTGCTCCGGATGGAGTAAATGGCCGCGGCGACGGCCACGGCCACCACGACGCCGAGGGTCCCGACAAATCCGACGACAAATGGGTTCTGCCTGTCGAACGGCTGGCCCACCCGGCGTAAGGCCCTCTGCCGGGCGCGGTCTTGGGACGGGCCGTTGCCCGGCAGCTCGTTGGAGAGCTCCGAGGGCGAGTTGCCCGCGGGCGCTCGTTCGCGGGTGGGTCTCTCAGGCATCAGTCATGGGCCGTTCACGCCCGATCGTACGCCGCCCCGGGGACGGCAGCCTAGAGCAACCCCGCTTGAAGCCGGGAAACGGGCACACGGGCCACTTCGCCAACCGGTGGCGGCTCGAGCCGGAAGCGTTCACCGAAGTTGCGCAGGTCGATGCGGACACTGACCGATGCCGGCAGCTGGTTGGCGAGAGCCGCCTGCAGGGTAGAGGGTTTGGTGGGTTCGGTCTCCAGGGTTGCGCTCGTCAGAAGCTGGACCGCCCGCCCGTGCCTGTCGAGCCAGACATAAACGGGGAGGACGGCTTGGCGCGGGTGAGGAAGGCCGGCGATCAGGCTGATCACGCCCCCCTTCATCGTTCCGCCCGTGCCGCGCGCGGGACCGACCAGGGCGGCTGTGCGGAAGTCGAACCGGTACTCGTTATCCAGTTGTCCCGCGACTATGCCCCTGCCGACGAAAACGGAGCGCTCGGGTGGTGCCGCCAGCACACTTATGAGCGCCACCGGGTCCACGTCTGTCAGCGCCGAGGCCGGGGCCGCGTCGAGGCCGTTCCGGGGCCCCTTGCCGAACACCACCTCGGCCCAGGCTTTCCCACCGCTCGGCGCCCGGGCACCTTCCGGGACCTGGAAGTAAAGACCGTTTCGGGTGAGCAATTCGTTCGTTGTCACCCCGGCAGCTTGGACCCCAAGGGCAAAGGCCCCGGTGGAAAGGTTTGTTTCGCCCTCCGCCAGGATGTTTGTCTGTGCCCTGGGCGCGTGGACGTTCAGGTAGACCCAGACCCGCGCCGTGTGTGCTGAGATCGTCGCCTCGTAAATGGAGAGATGTTCGGGGACAGGCGCTGCGCTCGTCGAGCACCCGGCCGCTGCCACCCAGAGCGCTCCCGCCGCGAGCGTGGCGCGTACCCCATAGCCGTAAGGGGTGGCAGGGCCATGACGACGGGCTGTCAATGCCGGCCCCACCGACCCCGGTGCACCACCTCGGCTAACGGCTTCCGAGGCCTGCCGGCAGAGGTGGAAGGCGCGTCGTCAGTGCTCGGCCGCCCGATGGCAACGGCGCCGAGAGGCTCCCAGCCATCGGGGACCCCGAGCGCCTCGAGGAGAGGGCCTGCTGGCTTCTGCAGAGCGAAAAAGAGCGTACCGAGGCCCTCCTGCGCCAACCCGAGCAACAACAGCATCGTGGCGAAGGAGGTGTCGACCAACCAGTAGGGCACAGCCCAGTCCGCCACGCGCCGCGCGCCGACGTTGGCTTTATCGGGCTCGGAGTAACGCTCCAGGTAACTCGGCTTGCTTGCCAGCGGCAGGACGATGACCGGAGCGTTGAGGAGGCCGGGGTGGCTTGGATGGGCGAGCCACGAGCTTTCGGCTTCGTGCTGCCAGAACAGCGCCGTCTCGTGGTCCTCGAGGACGACGAAGGCCCAACCCTGGGTGTTGCCGGCGGAGGGGGCATGGGTTGCCATCGCCAGGGCTCGCTCGAGAGCGCCGGGATCCACCGGGCCGTCGACGAAACTGCGGCACATCCGCCGCCGGACGATAACCTCTTTGAGTTCCAACTTCCGCAAACTAGTGCTTCCTCCAGGAACGTTCGCCCCCTTTGACGACTCAAAATCGATTTTTGTCCCAACTCTCGTTCCCACGACCAAGGCGGGCGAACGTTGCCTGTCGTGGCACGAGCTCGGGAATGGAATGCCGACCAATCTGGTAGGGTTTTACTAGACATGCCCAGCTTTCGTGACCTGTTGAACACGGCCCGCTCCAATATCAGCGAGGTGCAGCCGGCAGAGGCCGCCGCTCTCCTGAAGACCCCCGGGGCTGTTGCCCTGGACGTCCGCGAACCGGACGAGTTCGAGCAGGGCGCCCTGAGGGGGGCCGTCCACATCCCTCGTGGCTTCCTGGAGATGCAGGTTGCGGGCCGCATACCGGGCCACGACGCACCGATCGTGGTGTACTGCGCAGGAGGGGTCCGCAGCGCGTTCGCAGCGCAGACTCTCGCCCAGCTTGGCTACACAGACGTTGTCAGCATGACAGGAGGGTTCAACCGCTGGAAGGACGAGGGCCTTCCCTGGGAAGCACCTGGCGTGCTCACCCCGGAACAGCGCAACCGCTACCACCGGCACCTGCTGTTGCCCGAGGTGGACGTCGCGGGCCAGGTCAAGCTCCTGCGCTCGAAAGTCCTCCTGCTCGGGGCGGGCGGCCTCGGGTCTCCCGCGGCGCTTTACCTCGCGGCGGCCGGCGTCGGCACCCTCGGGATCGTCGACATGGACGTGGTTGACGCCTCCAACCTGCAACGCCAGATCCTTCACAACCTGGACCGAGTGGGCGACCGAAAGGTCGATTCTGCGAAGAAAGCGATCGCTGCCATCAACCCCGACGTCAACGTGGTCGCGTACGACGTCCGCCTGGGCGCCGACAACATCATGGACATTTTCGCGGGCTACGACCTGATCGTCGACGGGACCGACAACTTCCCGACCAGGTACCTGGTCAACGACGCCTCCTTGAAGCTCGACATACCCGTCGTGCATGGCTCGATCTTCCGGTTCGAGGGCCAGGCGAGCGTGTACCTGCCGCATCAAGGGCCTTGCTACCGCTGCCAGGTCCCTGAGCCTCCTCCGCCCGATCTCGCGCCGTCGTGCGCCGAGGCGGGTGTCCTGGGTGTGCTCCCGGGCATCATCGGTTCGCTCCAGGCCATGGAAGCCATCAAGGTGCTGTTAGGCCTAGGTGACCCGCTCGTTGGCCGCCTCCTGGCTTACGACGCGCTCGAGGGGACCTTCCGCACCTTCAAGCTAAACCGTGACCCGGGATGCCCTGCCTGCTCCATCCCCAAGGACCAGGTTGTGATCGCAGAGTACGACGAGTTGTGCATGCCGCACCCGTTGCAGGCGCCAGCGGCCTAACCCAGCACGGCCCTACGATCGAGCGTGCCCTCTGCACGCGGTGCTCCCAGTCCGGCTCGTGCTCGTGTCGGCTTGAGCGCCGTCATAATTTCCGTCGATGGCACCACACCGCGCCTGGTGACGATGGAGGGCCCTCTGGCCGAAGGCCTGCCGTCGACCCACCTCGACGACAGTGTGGACCGGACGCTCGAGAAAGCTGTGCGGCGGCTCGTCAGCACCGAGGTCGGCCTTCCGGTGCGCTACTTCGAGCAGCTCTACACCTTCGGCGACCGGGAGCGGGCGCCTGGGGGCCGTGAACTGGCCGTGGCCTATCTGGCGCTGGCGCGCTTCCAGGGTACGCATGGCCCCGACAGGCCGAGGTGGCGGAGCTGCTACGAGCTGTTCCCCTGGGAAGATTGGCGCGCGGGTCGGCCCGCCATGCTCGATGAGTTCGTCATGCCGGCGCTCGACAAGTGGCTGGCCGGGGCAGCCCCGGACGACTTGCCTATACGGCGCGAGCGCGCGGAACTGACTTTCGGCCTCGGGCACGCACGCTGGGACCCGGTGAGGGTTCTCGACCGCTACGAGCTCCTCTTCGAGATGGCGCTGGTCGAAGAGGCGCGCCCGGGAGCGGAGGCGGAGGCGCAGGGCCCCGTCCTAGGTGTGCCGCTGGCGCTCGACCACCGAAGGATCGCCGCCGCTGCGCTCGAGCGTCTGAGGGGGAAATTGGCTTACAGACCGGTCGTTTTCGAGGTGTTGCCGGAGACCTTCAGCCTCTCACGGCTCCAGCAAGTGGTCGAAGCGTTCGCCGGCCAGGTGCTCCACAAGCAGAACTTCCGCCGCCTCGTTGCCTCGGCCAACCTCGTTGAGCCAACAGGCGAATCAGACCAGCGCACCGGCGGCCGCCCTGCCGAGCTTTACAGGTTCCGCCGAGAGGTCCTCCGGGAACGCCCGGCCCCGGGGCTGGGCCTCCGACGCCTCGGTGGCCCCTGAGCAGTTCCCCTGAAAATCCCTCTATGCGGCTTGCACAACAAGCCCCAGGACGCGCTATAGTGGCAATATGCTCATTCAGAGTATAAGTCGCAAGGACAACGAGGCGAGCGAGGCCATCCCCGGGCGCAATGTTGGGGATGCGGGCGAGCAGGGCCGAGATTTCGAGCACTGGGCCGACGAGGTCCGTCGATTGGCGGCGGCCCGTAACGCGGTCATCCTGGCCCACAATTACCAGGTCCCCTGGGTCCAGGACGTTGCCGATTTGGTCGGCGACTCCCTCGCCCTTTCCCGCTTGGCTGCGGCCAGCGACGCGGGGACGATCGTGTTCTGCGGTGTCCATTTCATGGCTGAGACGGCCAAGTTGCTGGCCCCGGACCGCACTGTTCTCTTGCCCGACCTGGCAGCCGGATGCTCGCTGGCAGACACGGTCACCGCCGGCGACGTGGCCAGGTGGCGCGCCGAGCACGCCGGCGGGATGGTGGTCGCATATGTCAATACCTCCGCAGCGGTAAAGGCTGAGTCAGACATCTGCTGCACGTCCTCCAACGCAGTCGAGGTGGTCCAGTCCCTCCCCGAAGACCGGGAGATCCTCTTTCT
>DATKHZ010000407.1:0-8249 GCA_035509995.1 Acidimicrobiales bacterium
AGTGGCGCTCGGGATGATGCTTCCCCGCCACCACCCACCTGGCTACTGAGGCCCACCCCAGAAAACCCTTCGGCATCAGGATCCCCACGTCGAGCAACCCGTCGTCGAGGCATGCACCGGGGAGCAGCGCAAAACCGCCGGGGAGGATCCCGGTGTTGCCGACGACTACTGACTGCGCCCTCTTCACGAGGAGCTCTCCTCCGTCCAGCCGAACTGTCATCTCCTTGGTTGAGCTCCCCAGGTGCGCCAGGGCCCCCACCCCGTAGCCCACCCATCCCAGATGGTCCTTCAGCATCCGCGGGGTGGACCGCACGACCGCTGCATCGAGGCCTATGCCGGCCATAGCAACGAAAGGTGAACCGTCTGCAACGGCCAGGTCCACCTGGCGTTCGTACCCTCCGAAACCGACCGCCAAGGCTGGGCCGAGCTTGCTGGGCAGACCGAGTGCATGAGCGAACAGGTTGGCCGTGCCCCGCGGGACTATCGCCAGGGCGACCCCGCTGTAGGCCAGAGCGTGAACACATGCCCTCACCGTCCCGTCGCCGCCGACGGCGAATACGAGCCTGTCGCCGGTGCCCGCGACGAACCGAGAGAGATGCCTCTGCAACTGCGGGCTGGTCTCGCCGGCCTCGGTCCCCATGAACTGGGGCTGCCAGCCGTTGGAAGCAGCGACCTCCCGGCACTTGTTCTTGAACGCGTCAACGCGGCGGATCCGTACCGGGTTGATCACGAACGCGACCTCTCTCGTGAGGATGGTGAACAATACCCGTGCCAAGCGCGACAGCGATCGAGCCGGCGTCTAATCGAGACTTGAACTGAGACTGAGTCTAAGATTAGCATTGGGAACCATGAGACGTCACTTAGCCATCGATACCCAGTCCAAGTCTCGAGTTCTTCCTCTCTCGGCGGCGATAGTCACAGCCGCCGGGCTTCTGGCGAGCGCCGAGCTGATGGCAACCGCCTCCGCAGCCTTCGCCAGTTCCGGCCAAGGCAAGGTCGTTGCGGTAGGAGCGGAAAACGAGTACGCAAACGTCATAGCCCAGATCGGCGGCCCGTACGTCAGCGTGGGGGCGATCATGAGCAACCCCAACACCGACCCCCACGAGTTCGAAGCGAGCGCGAGCGTGGCGGAGGAAGTGAGCAAGGCGCAGCTCATCGTCCAAAACGGCGTGGGCTACGACACGTTCATGAACAAGATCGAGTCAGCCAGCCACCGCTCCGGTCGCCAGGTGATCGTCGCGCAAGACCTGATCGGCGTGGCGAGCGATGCCTTCAATCCTCACCTCTGGTACGACCCCCGCACGATGCCCGCCGTCGCGGGCGCCGTTGCGAGCGACCTGTCCCGCCTCGAGCCGGCCCACGCGGCCTACTTCAACGGCAAGGTCAAGACCTTTGACAACTCGCTACGGCCTTGGTTGAACGCGATCGCAAGCTTCAAAAAGGCCCATCGGGGAACCCCCGTTGCCGTGACGGAGCCGGTCGCCGACTACATGCTCCAGGCGGCTGGCGCCGACATCAAGACCCCCGACTCGTTCCAGTCCTCGATCATGAACGGTACTGACCCGTCCCCACAAAACATCTCCCTTGAAGAGCAACTGCTCACAAATCACCAGGTCAAGGTTTTGCTCTACAACCAGCAGGTCACCGACAGCCTCACGGCCACCTTCCTGGCCGACGCAGCCAAGGCGCACGTGCCGGTCGTCGGAGTTTACGAGACAATGCCCACGCCCGGGTACGACTACCAGTCCTGGATGATGGCCGAGATGAACGCTCTGAAACTCGCCCTGAACGGGACCTCTACAGTGAAGCTCTGATGACTAACCCCGGGGGGCCCGCTCCGGCCGCCGCTCCCGTTGCGGCAACGCTCCGCGCCGAAGATCCAGCTCTCGACGTCGAGGACCTCTCGGTCTCGTTAGGCGGTCATGAGATCCTTCGGGGAGTGTCGTTTTCGGTTGCAGCAGGGTCGCTCACCGGCCTCATCGGGGAGAACGGTGCCGGGAAGACGACCCTTTTGCGGGCGGTCCTTGGCCTCGTGCCCATCTCGTCGGGGGCGGTGCGCGTCGCGCGCGGGCATCTCGGGCGGCGCTCGATCGGTTACGTGCCCCAAAAGGTGGTCCTGGACCCCGACCTGCCGGTACGTGCAAGGGACCTCGTCGAGCTCGGCATGGAGGGGCGACGGCTGGGCATCCCGATCAGGTCGAGCGCCAAGCGGGCCGCGGTGGACCAACTTCTCCAATCCGTCGACGCCTCCCACCTGGCCGATGCCAGGGTCGGCACCCTGTCCGGCGGCGAGCAGCAACGAGTCCTGATAGCCCACGCTCTGGCATCCGGGCCGCACCTCTTGCTCCTCGATGAGCCCCTCGCCAGCCTCGACCCCCGCAGCACACAGGAAACGGCGAGCCTGCTTGGCCGGATAGCGCGTGAGAGAAAGGTAGCGGTCCTGCTGTCGACCCACGACATCAACCCGCTCCTTCCGGTCATGGACCGGGTCGTCTACCTGGCTGCAGGCCGCGCCGCGAGCGGCAGGACCGAAGAAGTCGTGCGAAGCGACGTGCTGAGCGCCTTGTACCGCCACCACGTTGACGTCTTCCATGCTCATGGGCGGGTTCTTGTGTCCGTGGGCGAAGAGCAGAGCGAGCAGGGCTGCGAGCTTGCCGCGGACGATTGCGCTGACCCTGAAATCTCAGACCGCGAAAGCTCCGACCGGGAAAGCCCCGACCGTGAAAGCTCCGACGGTGAGAGCGACAGCCCGCAAACCGCCGTGCGCGGGACGTCGCGGGCTGCGACTGTTATTGGCCCGGGACAACCTTGAGCATCCTGCACGCGATATTTCAGCCCGGCCTGTTCTCGAACTCCTCCGTTCAGGACGCGGCGGTCCTAGGAGCTGTCGTTGCGTTGGTGTGCGCCCCGGTGGGCGTCTTCACTGTGGTCCGGGGACAGTCCTTCGCCGGCCACGCTTTCGCAGACATCACGGCGACGGGTGGCTCCGCGGCCTTCCTTCTCGGGGTTAGCCCCCTTCTCGGCTTCGTCGTGATGGCCCTGGCGGGCGCTAGCGCCACCGAGCTCCTCGGCGCCGAACGCCAGCGAGGCCGGGACCTCGTCACCGGGGTCGTGCTGGGCAGCGGGCTCGGGCTATCGGCGTTACTGCTGTACTTGACGACGACGACGCAAAGCACCACGGGCGCAGCCGTCACAGTGCTCTTCGGGTCAATCTTCGCAGTCAGCAGCTCGACTTTGCCGCTTGTGATCGGCTTCGGTGCTTCGGCACTGGTCCTCGTCGGGCTCGTGTACCGCCCGTTGCTCCTGAGCTCGATCAACCCTGACCTCGCTAGTGCCCAGGGCCCCGGGCTCCGTGCCGTAGGGCTGGTCTACATGGTCTCCTTAGCGCTGTCGGTAGCGCTCTCGGCCCTTACGATCGGTGCGATCCTTAGCACCGCCCTGCTGATCGGGCCAGCTGCGGCAGCTTTGCGGCTAGCTAAAAGCCCGGGCCGGGCCATTGCGTATGCGGCCGTGATCGGTGTCGCGGCCACCTGGGCCGGGATCGTCCTCGCCTACGACAGCTATAACTGGCCGCCCGCCCAGCAAGGATGGCCTGTCAGCTTCTTCGTCGTCTCGTTGGTCCTGGCCGCTTATTTGCTATCGCAATTGGCCAATCGTCCGGCTCGGCGGGCTTAGGAGGCGCGATGTTCTCCGGCCTTTTCTCGGGCTTCATGGTCAATACCTGGTTGGAGGCCAGCGTTATGGCGGTGGTGGCCGGCGCAGTGGGTTTCTTCGTCGTGCTACGTGGGTCGAGCTTTGAGGCGCACGCAATCCCCCAGGGTGCGTTCACCGGCGCGGCAGGCGCTGGACTAATAGGGGCCAACACCCTGCTCGGGGTCGGTACTTTCTGCCTCCTAGGCGTGGTCGCGATCTCAAGGTGGGGCCGGCGGGGCCAACACGACGTCGTGACGGCCCTGTCCCTGATCACCTTGCTTGGTATTGGCTCTCTTTTCCTGAGCATGAGCACGGAGTACTCCGAACAGACCTTCTCGTTGCTGTTCGGTGAACCACTTGCCGTCAGCTCCTCTGACCTGCTGCCGACCGCCTTACTTGGCGCAGGGTGCATGACTCTGGTCGTCCTCCTTTTCCGTCCGTTGATGCTTAGCTCTGTAGCTCCAGAGCTTGCAGCCGCGCGAGGCATCCGCCCCGCACGCATAGAGCTGTTGTTCCTCTTGGCCGTGGGGGTCGCGACGACGATGGCGCTGCCGGTCGTAGGAGCTTTGCTCGTTTTCAGCCTCATGATCGGACCGCCGGCTACAGCACGTTTCGTCACCGACCGGCCCGCGCGGGCAATGGTCGTTTCGGGGGCGCTCGGCCTTGTGACGGTATGGGTGTCGATTACGGCCGCCTTCTGGTCCAACTGGCCCATCGGATTTTTCGTGGGCACCTTCGCCGTCGTCTGGTACGTGATCGGGCGCTGTCTGGCACGTTGGCGAAGGAAACCGGGCCCCGGGGTCGTCGGAGCTCGCCGCCACGGGGTCGCGGTAGGGTCGACGCAGTGAACGAAGCGCTACACGGCCTGGTGCAACAGCGGCTGCGACGGATCTCTCAGCGGTACACCAACGGGAGGCGGGAGGTCGTCGAGCTCTTGGCTGACGCGGGGCACCCAGTCAGCATCGAAGACATCGCAGAGCGGGCGCCACGACTGCCTCGGAGCTCGGCCTACCGGCACCTCGTTGACCTGCAGCAGGCCGGCGTCGTGAGGCGCGTCTCGGCAAACGACGACTACTTCCGTTTCGAGCTGGCCGAGGACATCACCGAGCACCATCACCACCTGTTGTGCACTCACTGCGGGAAGGTGCTGGACGTCACACCGACGCCCGGGTTCGAACAAGCGATGTCGCACTACCTGGACCGCCTGGCCACCGTCAACGGTTTCATCGGCCTCGACCACCGGCTGGACGTGCTCGGAGCCTGTTCGGAGTGCCAGGAGCAGGGCCGTGGGGCCTCAGAGCCGGTGGCTACCGCCGTGGCGACGTGGCAACGCGATGGCTGAGATCAGGCAATGGGACGGCCCTCCGGCTCGGGGTCGGCCGACCGACGACCGTCGCACCCGGAGCCAAGCCCTCAACGACGGGGGCTCTGGCGGCACCGGCGCTGCCCAGGCAATTGCGGCCCCACGCCGCCACGACCCTCGCATCGACCCACCCACCCGCGCTGACCGGCGCAGGACCGGTTGGTGGCTACTGGTGCTCGGGTTCACACCGATATGCCTTGGCGTGCTCGTTTGGGCCACGGTCAACTGGAACGGGGCCTACCCGAACGTGAAGGCACCTGTACCTCGCGGCTGGCAGGCAGTTCCCGGGATCTATGCGAGCTTCTCCGTGCCCAGCGATTGGTCGCTTCAGCCGTTCATGAGCGACGCCGCTTCGGATGTCTATTACTCCGGCCGGGCGGGAGGCGTGGGAGAATCGGTCACTCAGGCTGACCAGGAGCCTTCGGCTACGGGACGTCTCCCTGAGATCGTCGGCTCTTTCCTGACCGACCGCTACAGCGTGACCTCGGTGACCCCGTTCAAGCTCCGCAACGCCGCGGATGCTTGGCGCTACCAGTTCCGTCTGGCGAACGGGACGAGAGCTACAGGCATTCTCGCCTGGGCAAGCGCGACGGAGTCGGAGGTGTGGCTCGTAGCGACACCTGTTACGGCTACGACAGACGAAGCCCTCTCCACCCTGACCCTCGCGCCTTAGCGACCGCGCGGTGCAATACGCTGTAGCGTCCGACAGCAAAGAACGCCCAAGGAGGCTCCCGCTTGGCTAGCCAGGTGGCCGATTACGAGATTACGAGCTCCGTAGTCGAGGACCGAACTGCCCCATGCCTTCGCGCGCGCCGCCCTCAGCGGCTGGGCGGAGGCGACGGCCCGGTCACCATCTGGGTCCTGGGCCCGTTGGCAAGGACGTCCTGGGCGGCTGCCCGGGCGCGGTTGGAACCGGTGGCTTCGGTCCGCGACGAGCACCTGCCGGAGTGGCTGGAAGCCGGCATTGCCGAGTGGGCACAAAGACCGGTGGTGTGGGTCAGTGCTTCTACCGCGGTCGCGGGCACTTTGGCGTCTCCACCGCCCGGGCTCGACATGCCGGCACGACTGCGGGCGATCGCGTCGGCGGCCCGGGGCGCCCACGCCCTTCACGAGCACGGCCAAGTCCATGAAGCCATATGCCCGCAGTCTGTAGCGCTAGTGGCGATTGGCTCGTCCGGCGGAGCCGGCTCGGAGATCTTGAGCACCCCTGCGGACGGGCCGGCGGGCGCAGTGCTCTCGCCCCCAGCGCTCGCAAACGGTCAGGCCCCGTTGGCACAGGTAGGGTACCCACCCTTGAGCTACATCGACCCGCAACTGCTGAGGGCAGAAGGTGGACGGTGGTCGGACATCTGGGCGCTTGGTGCGACGGTCCACCAGGTGGTCACGGGATCAGTGCCCTTTCCGGGCCTGGACGAGCTGCCCGTGGTCCAGGCGCTGTCAAAGCTCCTGTCCGTTCCTGCCCCAACGGTCGGCGACCTGCCTGATGCTGTATCGGAGGTCGTCACTGAGTGCCTGTCGGTCGACCCGGCGGACCGCCCCGCTACGGCGAGCGAGGTGGCCGAACGGCTGGACGAGGCAGCATCAAAGTGGTGATGCAGGACATGTCGACGGCTAATGGCCGACAGATCTCGAGGAGGTAACTGGTTCCCGTGGCAGACAAGCTCGAAGTCCTCCCCGGTCCCGGTCTGGTTGCTCGCTTCGGCGAGGTTGCCGTCTGGGCCGGCCCACAGTGCTCCTCGGCGTTGCAAGCGCACCTCGTGAGCGAAGCGCAGAGGCAGGGGGCCTATGTGGGGGACCAGCTGGCCAGCTCCTTTATCGCCGTGCTTCAGCGCGGCGACCCGGAGCCTCAGGCTCCCTTTGCGATCGTCGGGCCGGGGGTAAACGGCCTCGCACTGTTCCTGCACGGGCCTGTCCAAGCTTGGGACAGCGGCCGCTGGCTGGCGCCTCAGCCGGTGCCCGGCTGGATGGCAACTTCGATCGGTCGGCCCTGGCCCCTGATAATCCTGCCCTATGGAGCGGCGCCTCCGCCTCAAAGCCAGCAAGGCAACCCCTTCGACCTCCTGTCAGGCGCGGTCCCGGGTTCGGGCTTCGTGCTGCTGCGCCCGCAGCCGGGACCGGCGCAGGCCGCTGGGGCGGGCCAAGCCACAGGTTTGTCGCTTAGCTCTCCAGGGAGTGCGCAGCCAGGACCTGACGCGGGAGCGGGAGGGCCGGTGCCCTTCGGTGGACAGCCCGGCTATGGTGCTCAGCCGGGTGGGGTTGGCACCGGGCCGGGCGGCGCGGCACCGGGGCCTGGGGGTCCCGGGCCAATGATGGGTAGCGCTGGGCTGGGCCAATCGACCACGACGGTGGCACCTGGTGCGAACGCGGGCACGGTGGGAGGTGGTCCCGCAGGGCCGGCCAATTCGGGCTCGGCAGGCATCTCATCGCCCAGCGGTGGCGCGATCGACCTGCGCAATGCTTTCGCAGCGCTGCAGCCGTCGCTCCCGGTCGCGTCGAGCCCTGCGGCTGCGCCGACCCCAGGCCGACCAGAAGTGCAAGGGGTACGTTGCGAGGTCGGGCATTTCAACCACCCGCGAGTGACCCAATGCATGCGATGTGGCAGACCGGTCCCGCAAGGCAGCCCTCAAGTGAGCGCGCCGCGACCTGCAACCGGGGTGCTCCTGGCTGACGAAGGTTCCATTTGGGCGCTCGACCGGCCCTGCATTATCGGCTCAGAACCGACCTCCGCCGCGGAGGTCCAGGCCGGCGTGGCGCAAGCGATCGCGATGCGAGCCGCTCAGAACCACCCCATGGCGCCTGTGCACGCAGAGGTGCAGGCCAAAGGATGGTCCGCTTACCTCGTCGATCGGGGAGCCGACGGCGGGACCTTCTTTCAGGGGCCCGGGGCGCAGGGGTGGGCACAATTGGGCCGCAACGAGCAACGGGAACTGGCGGACGGATCGCACATTTCCTGCGGGGGAAGGGTCCTCACCTACCTGGCCGCTTGGCCGGCGTAGCCTTTCAGCTCACCCGGCCCGGCGGCTCATCGGCTCATTGGCCCAACAAATCGTGGAACTTCGGGCACAATTTGTTCACGGCTGCGGAAATTACGACGCCGAGGTCGTCAGGGGGTAGCGGCTCGTTCCCCTCGAGCAACGGCACACGGTCCCCCACTTCTTGCACGGTGGCGCCCGATTCGAGGTCGGCGCATATC
>DATKHZ010000408.1:0-2507 GCA_035509995.1 Acidimicrobiales bacterium
ACACTGGTGCAGCGGATCGTAAACGGTTCCATCGCTATGCCTTTGCCGGTCATATTCAATTCGAACGGTTCTGTTGGCGGGACGGTGGTGGTTTCCGCAAGGGCTTCGGATCCTGCGAGCAGGCTGCCTTCCACCCACCACTTCGGCGCCGCGGACGGTTCTTCGGTTTTGATCTCCAGGCTTGGTTTGACGGTTGCGGTCGCGGACACCGTCGTCGCGAACGGGAACGAACCCCCGCCAAGCCCGTTGATTTCCGCCTTCAGCGTGTCTTCCGGCTGGCCTTCCAGTTTCGACGGTTCCTGTTTGCCGGCGCTCTGAGCGAACGTCAACGTCTCAGTGGGGGCCGCCGTGTCATAGACGCCCGACCCGACTTCTGCGATCACCGAACCGTCGATTTCCACGCTGTTGGAGCCACATTTGAAGGACGCCAACGCCCCGCCACCAACGGCTTTGATGTCTTCCCCGACCACCCCCGGCGAGATGAACCCAAGCGTACCTTCGAGTTTGTTGGTGACCACCTGACCAGCTTTGGCTTTGCCCCCACCCGTACATGCTTCCCCCAACGAGCTGCATTTTTCGAACGTGATCACCAGTTCGCTGCCTTTCAGACCGATGAAGTCACCCTTGCCCTTGCTCTTGGCGCACACCACCGAAGCGACTTCCGTGCCTCCGACGAACGACCTGATCGTCACCGCCCCAGACATTGCCGAAAAAGGCTTTTTGACATTGGGCACCCACTTGAATTTGTCGCTGGCGCCCGACACCGTACACCCTTTATCTTCGAATTCTTTACCCCCACCCATGCATTTCCCACGTTCCGGCACAGCCGCCGAGGCGCCCGCCGCCACAACCGCAAGCGCTGCGAGAACGACCACCGAGCCCAACCCCAAAGCCCTGACGCGTCTGATGCGGTCCATCTGTTGCCTCCCCCGTGAAGTCTGGATCCAAACGGCATCCGAGCCTTCTCATCGAGGGGCATTGCGCCCCCGGCGATCCCTGCCCCGACCGGGCGTCGTACCCCAAGGCCCCTGACGACGCTGGACCAGACTCGCAGCAGCGTCCCGTCCTGTCAACCCCAAATTCGCGTGGATTGGACAGGCGCTAGGATGCCCTGCCGATGGTGGACCACACCGCTGAGCGCGAACCGGCTGGCGTCGACGGGTCTCCCTGATGGCCAGCGTTCGCGAGGTCACGTTCGACCTTCTGCGCGCTCATGGGATGACGCGCGTCTTCGGCAACCCCGGCTCCACCGAGCTGCCGATGCTGGCCGACTTTCCCGACGACTTCTCCTATGTGCTGGGCCTGCAGGAGCTCGTCGTGGTCGGCATGGCCGACGGCTTTGCCCAGGCCAGCGGCCGTCCGGCGCACGTAAACCTGCACACGGCGCCGGGAGTGGGAAACGCGGTGGGCGGGATCTCAAACGCCCTGGCCAACCGCGCTCCGCTGCTGATCACAGCCGGCCAGCAGGTGCGGGCCCACGTCGCCATGGAGGCCAACCTGACCAACCGCGAAGCGGTGCTGGGCCCGCGGCCCTACGTCAAGTGGAGCCACGAGCCCGCCCGCGCCCAGGACGTGCCCCAGGCGATCGCCCGGGCGATCCACCACGCGACGCTGGCGCCTCGCGGACCGGCCTTCGTGTCGATCCCGATGGACGACTGGAGCGCAGACGTCGACGAGGACGCCTCGCGCCAGCTGCTCGCGCGCACCGTAACGGGTAGCGGCGGACCCGACCGCCAGGCGCTGGAGCAACTGGCGCCGGCGCTGCGCGATGCCCGCTCCCCGGTGCTGGTGGCTGGCCCCGACATCGACGCCAGCGGAGGCTGGGAGGCGGCGGTGGCGCTGGCCGAGCGACAGCGCCTGCCGGTCTGGGCCACCCCCGCCCCGGGTGGGGGACGCCTCGGCTTTCCCGAGGACCACGCCAACTTCCAGGGCATTCTCCCCCCTGCCATCGGGCCGGCGGGAGAGACCCTGAGGGGCCACGACCTCGTGCTGGTGGTCGGGTCCTCGGTCTTCCCCTACTACCCCTACATACCCGGGGCGCTGCTGCCCCCGGGCGCATCCCTGGTGCAGATCACCTGCGATCCCGCCGAGGCCGCCCGCGCGCCGATGGGCGATGCAATCGTCGGCGACGTCGCCCGGGCACTGAGCGAGCTGGTGGAGCTGAGCGAGCCGTCGGACAGGCAGCCGCCCGCCCCGCGGGCGCTCCCCGGCGAGCCCTCCGACACGGACCCGTTGAGCGGCTCGGCGGCGATGGCCGCGCTGGCAGACGCCTGGCCCGATGACGGGATCGCGGTCGTGGAGACGCCGTCGAGCACCGTCGCCCTGCGCAACCGGCTGCGCCTGTCGCGACCGGGCAGCTATTACTTCAGCTCGAGCGGCGGCCTGGGCTTCGCCATCGCCGCCGCTGTCGGCGTCCAGCTGGCCCAGCCGCAGCGGCCCGTTGTGTGCGTGCTGGGCGAGGGTTCGGCCCAGTACGGGATCACGGCGCTGTGGACCGCAGCCGCCTA
>DATKHZ010000409.1:0-5927 GCA_035509995.1 Acidimicrobiales bacterium
CGGGGCCGACGTTGCCTACACCATTGACCTCGCCCTGGATGACAAGACGGATCCCTACAACGCCGACGTCGCCAGTGTGACCAGCGCGACGGCGGTCGGCAACATTGTCACGGTCAAGTTCCGGGAGCCCGTCGGGTACGCGCAGTGGCAGGATTTCCTTTGGCATTCGCCGGTGTTACCAGAAGCTACCTGGTCGGGCCTTGCGTCTGCGGCCCGGCTTACTGGGCCCAACAAGGCCCCCGTGTCGACAGGCCCGATGCTGCTGCGTTCCACGAGCTCGGCCGAGGCCTGCTACCAGGACAATCCTCGCTGGTGGGGTACGGCCCAGCTCGGGCTGTCGTTCAAGTTCGAGTACCTCTGCGACACGGTCAGCGGTTCGAGCGGAGCGGAACTGTCGGCGTTGCTGGAAAGCCGGACCGACTGGAGCAACGCGCTGCTCCAGGGCGTCACGAACCTGGCTGGGGGCAAGACGGCCAGTTATGACATCAAGACATTTTACCCCGGATCTCCGTACATGCTCCCCGCGGGGACCGCCTGGCTCGAAATGAACACGGCCAAAGCCCCAATGAGCAACACCGATTTCCGGAAGGCGGTCGCTTTCGCGATCGATACTTCAAAGGTCATATCGAGCGCCTATGCAGGCACCGTGAAGGGAGCCGACCCAACAGGGTTGCTCCCTTACCTGAACAGTTACATAAGCGACGGTACGATCGACAAGTACGGCTTCTATTATTCGCAGTCTCTCGCCAAGAACTTCCTCGAGGAATCGGGGTACCGCGGTCAACACCTCACGCTTGAAGTGCCCATCGGCGGCACCGACTGGATCAGCGCGGCGGGCACGATCTGCAAGCAGTTGGCCGAGGTGGGGATCCACGCTTCGGCGAAGGTAGTCCCCCCGAAGATGCGTGATGCCGATATCGTCGATGGCAATTATGACATGGTGATCTACAACGCTGGCGGCGTCGGGCCCACCCCGTGGACTTATTTCGACAACGTCTACCAATTGCCGCTAACTGCAAAACAGTCCTCCCGCGCCAACACCGAGCGCTTTGTTGACCCAGCCGCGTGGGCGCTCCTTCAGCATGCGGCGGCGACGCCAGTCACCGACACGGCCGTGCTGCGTCCGATATACGCCAAACTCGAGGCGGATTTCCTCCAGGATCTGCCTGAGGTACCGCTGTGGTACAGCGGCGCGTGGTTCCAGGCGAGCACGATGTACTGGGAGGATTATCCTTCAAGCACGGTCCCGCGGGACCAGTTCACCCCGATGATGGGGCCAGGGTGGTTGGGTTCGACGACCACCGTTTACGCGCTCGCGCAGCTCCGGCCGCACAAATAGGTGAGCGCTGCTGCCTGTCGTGGCGCTACTGGGCGTAAAGGAGCTCGACCTCGTAGGGGAGGAGGTGGAGTGTGCCAAGTCTCTCGCCGCCTGGCGACGACGCGAGGGAAAGGGACTTGTGCGGTGCTATCAGGTTCGCATCGACCGTAGCTGGGGACACGTTCAACGCCAGGTACGCATCGGTTCCGCCTACGTTGACCGCCCCGATAATTATCCTCGGGTCGTCCACCCTGACCGGGCGTCCCACGCCGGCAAGATCGGCAAGAGCGGAGTAGAGCTGCCAAGTCGGCTCGGGGTTGGCCGCAGGCCCGCAAGCAGCCATGTACTCGAGTGGGTACGTGCAAAACACCATCCAGCCGTCCCCCACCCGGTTGCGCAGCAGCGCAGGCCGGCCCTCGGGGTCGACCGCGATGACTTCGGCGCTCGTCGCCTCGACTGGTATGTAGGAACGACCGGGAACTTCGCCCGCTACTGCGAACTCGAGCCGGTCACCGCTTGCCAGCTCACCGAGGTCGGAGACCAATTGGAACGTGACTTCCCGCCCCTCGATCATGTCGGCGACGCCGTAGCGGAGATGGTGGGCTACGCCGAAGACCTGCTCGAGCCAGGGGGCCCATGGGCCGGGCTGCTCCCTGCCTGTCCCGGCGAAGTACGAGGCGTAGACGGTGGCGCCCTCGCGCGCCCGGGCCAGCATCAGCTGAAGGCCCGGAGCGGTGATGAACTTGGCGCAGGGCATGAGGTACAGCTTGGTTTGATGAGCCGGAACGGTTTGATGAGCCGGAACGGTGTCCGCACTGCTTGGAAGGTCCCCACCCGTTTGAAGAAGGTCGCGCTCGCGTACCAGGTCGACGGGGAGGTCGGCTTCTCGAGCCGCAATGTAGGACTGGAAAAGGTTGGAGCGCATGTCGCCTCGGTACACCGCCGACCAGGAGGGCTCCGTGCGCTCGAAATGCTCAGGCACCAAAAGGGCAACCTCACCGGCGGGACGGTGCCACCCAGTGGCTGACAACTGGGCCACCAGGCCAGAGAACCGCGCCAGCTCACGCGCTTGCGGCTTGGGGCGCCCAGCGTGGTCGGTGATGCCGAAGTGCATTTCGAAGGGGTGGTGGCGGTAGGGGTCCTGGCTGGCGAGGTTGTCGAAATCGCAGTTGTTCCACGCGAGCCAGCCGCGTGCCCCTGCGAGCAGGCTCGAATGGAGCACCTGGCGGTAATAATGGGCAGCATTTTCGCCTGAGGCCATGTCGGAGGAGAGGCCGAACTCCTCGAGGACCACCGGTTTGCCGAACGCACCGCACAGTTCGCAGGAAAACGCAGCCGCCAGCATTTGTCGAACAGGGTCGTCAGACGACGGGTACACGTGTGGCCCGATGAAGTCGACCATCGGCGCGATCCGGCGCAGTGAAAAGCCGTTGTCATTGCCGGTCACTTCTATGCCCCAAGCTCCGTCACCGGTACCGACGGGCTGGGTGGCACCACCGGCGCGGAGCGCATGGACGAGCAGGCGCGTCCATGCCGTAACGGCTGCCTCGTCGCCGTTGCGGCCGTACAGAGGCATCTCGTTGCTGAGCAACCAGGCCGCTATGGCTGGGTGCGTAGCCGTCCTGCGGGCGACCTCGGCCACGAACCACGCTTGCTGGGCCACGAACCATACGTCGCGGTACAGGTCGCGTCCGCCTCGCCAAGCAGGGTCCCAGTTCTCGCCCGACATGTGCCCGACGATGAAGGTCGGGACGGTCCACAGCCCTGCCTGGCGGTGGAGCTCGAGGAAGTCGATGAACCGCTCCATAACCTCGTCGTCCAAGGTGTCGGGCTCGGGCATGAAATCAGGCCAATAGCAGAACGAGCGCGTGAGGGTGCAGCCATGCGCTGCCAGGACCTCGAGCTCTTCCTTGACGACGTCCCCGTCGTAACAGGACCACATCCGGGGGCCGCCCGCGCGCGACCAGAAGTTTGTGCCGACCCAAATTTGTGGGCCCGGTGACCAAACTCGCTCCGCCGCTTGCTGGTTGCTCGTCGTGACGTCGTCCTTTGTTCAGGCCCGCTGCCGGCCAGGCCGCCGTGAGAGGAGGGCGAGGGCAAAAACTGACCCGGTGGGTGTACCTTAGGCGAGGAGGCTTGACTGCCGAAACGAGCTGTAACGAGTGCCGCGATGGGAGAGCAAGTAGCACCGAGAGCAGGCACGGAGGTATAGAGTTTTGCCACTTTCGGACCACGAGCAACGGATGCTCCGCCAGATCGAGCGCCAGCTGCAGCACGAGCGGGGGCTGGCGCGCATCTTGCGCATGCCCGCGGACGCACGAGAGGCGGCCCGCAATGCGCGGCGAGCGTCCATAGCGTTCGTTGCCGGTCTGCTGCTGCTTTCGATCGTCTTTTCGTCGTACTGGGCGGTCGGCCTGGTCGGCTTCGTCATCATGCTGATGTCGGCCGTAACCTTGGTGCAAAGCCTGCGGAGGCTGGCTCGAGACCGCTGGGGCCAGTCCCCGGGCGAGGCCGACCTGAGGGCTGGGGCGGAGCCGCTGAGCGGGGGCGGCCCGCGGGCGGGGCACCCTCCGGGCGGCAGATGGTGGACCGGCAGAGGTGATCGTGGCCACAGATCCGACGAGGAGGGCCCTGGCGGAGCCTGAGCTGTACCGTGGCTGGCGTGAAACTTTATGTCCTGCTGGCCGACAGGGGCACCCATAACCCCCAGAACGGCACGCTGAGCCTTCTCAACGTGGGATGGGCCGTCACCCAGCTGAGGCGCCATATGAACCAGGGCCAATCGGCGCCAGGGCCACCTCTCATGACTGCCCCCTACGTGGTCGTCGTGTTCATGGAGGCCGAGCTCGGGATGTGCAACAAGACCCTGACCCTGGAGATGGAGCTGCTCACCGAAGATGGCGATGTCGTCGAGATCCCCGGCCCGGGGGGGTCTCAGGCTGTCCGGCTCGAGCAGCCGATAATGGTGCCGAGCCCGCCGGGGGTGCCGACCGGCTTCCCCGGCCACGCCACGGCGATGATGGAGCTGCCGACAGGGCTGCCGCTCCCGCCCGGTATTTACCGTTGGCAGGCGCGGGTAAACGGCAAGGAGGACGACGACTGGTCAGCGCATTTCTACGTGGCCGCGCCTCCTCAGCAGGCGACGTTCGGGTTCTCCTCGCCCTCGGAGTGAAATGGCGGCCCGGATGGTGCCTCTGGAGAAGGGAGCGTTGAAGGCCGTAGCGCAGCGCCCGCTGCTCTGGCCAACCGCTTTGGCCGAGCTGCGGGCCCTTGCCGTGCCGCAGTGGTGGGCCAAGTGGCCGCCGCTGCCTCTGCCGTCGGCGGGTTACCTGAGGTTCCGGCTTGAAGCGATGTACGGACCGGCGAGGGCAAAGGTGAGCGCGACGGAGCTGGTTGGCTACCTCGAGTGGTGTCGATGGATGCGGACGCTTGCGCGCTAAGTTCTTATTGTGCCTGCGGAGACAGTTGCAGCCATCGACGGCAGCCCTTTCCTGATACCTCTCATACAAAGGTAGGCCGGGAGCATGTCGCGAGCCCTCGTCCTCAACGCTTCGTACGAGCCGCTCTGCGTCGTGCCCACCAGGCGAGCGTTGCTGCTCGTGCTCCAAGCAAAGGCTGAGCTGCTGGCGGCGACGGGCCATGTGTTCCATTCGGCCCGCGTGAGCGTCGACGAGCCATCGGTTGTGCGTCTCGCATACTTCGTGCGCGTCCCTCATCAGGCCCACGTGGCTCTCAATCGCCGAGCGATCTTCGCCCGTGATGGTCACCGGTGCCAGTACTGCGGCGCACAGGCCGAGAACATCGACCACATCGTCCCGAGGTCGAAGGGCGGGGAGCACGCATGGGACAACGTCGTGGCCGCATGCCGGCGCTGCAACGCCCGTAAGCGGGACCACTTGCTCGAAGAGACGGGCATGAAGCTGCGCCACCAGCCGTTGGCGCCGCGCGGCAGAGTATGGGCGCTCGCGGCCCTCGGTGCAGTCCTGCCCGATTGGGAGCCGTACCTCGGCTTGCCTGCCCAGGTGGTGCCGCTGACAGTCCTCGAGGAGGGGGCCGCAGCTCTGTCAGCGTGATGCCCTGGACGGTCGAACACCTGAGCGGGACTGTCCGGGAGCTGCACGAGCGGTCTGCGGGCCTGCTTTATGGCACCGGGGAAATGGCCCGCGTCGCGCGCATCCTCCATCCGGTCGACCAGGCACTCGTGCTTGGTAGCACTCAACCTCTGACATCTATCGATAAGGATGCCTGCGCCGCCGCGGGTGTGGACATTGTCCGGCGCCGCAGCGGTGGGGGCGCGGTCCTTGTTGACGCGCTCTCTCTGCTCTGGGTCGATTTGGTTGTCCCTGCTGGTGACCCGCTGTGGTGCTCCGACGTCGGGCGTGCTGCCTGGTGGGTGGGGGAGGCGTGGTCGGAAGCGCTCTCCCGGGCGGGGATGCTGGGGACGGAGGTTTGGAAGGGCCCCATGGTCCGCAACCGCTGGTCATCGCTCGTGTGCTTCGCAGGGCTTGGCGCCGGGGAGGTCGTCGGCGCCGCTGGGCAAAAGGTGGTGGGTATATCTCAGCGGCGCACGCGCGATGGGGCCCTCTTCCAATGCGGGTGTGCCCTGGAC
>DATKHZ010000410.1:0-4890 GCA_035509995.1 Acidimicrobiales bacterium
ACATCGCCTCGACGGGGGGAGCCAGGACGATGTGGGCGCCTGCCTCCTCCGCCTGCGAATAATCGTTTTCAAGGTCCCTCGGGTACGACTCGAAGTCCTCGTGGGGACCGAACTGGAGCGGGTTCACGAAAATGCTAACCGCGACCACGTCGCACTCCGCCGCAGCACGTCGGATGTTGGAGCGATGACCCCCATGCAGTGCTCCCATTGTTGGGTGGAAACCAACACTCTTGCCGGCGCGGCGCGCTTCGTCCAAAAAGGTACGCAGGTCCTCTGGTTTGTGAGTGATAATCATTTGTTGCTCAGATCGTGGGGCCGAATGCTCATCGACGATACCTCGTCGAGCGGCAAGCGCTCCAGAGGCCACGGCCAAGGTTAGTGGGAACTTGGTCTCCTACGGGAGGGCAAATGGTCGCGACCGGCACCGGTGGCGACGGAGCTTGGTAAGTTTTACACCCGGCGGTAAAGGGCCTCGAACACTGAGTACACGGCGAAGCACGCCAACCCAAACGCGGCTATCAGCAGCAACGCCGGCCCCGCCTGCAGCCGGTCGAACGAGCTGAGCGCTTGCCCGGCTCCTTTGGCGCGCGACGGGTCGTTGGTTGCCGCCGCTTCGAGAAGGTAGACGCTGACAAGGAGCACGAGCAAGCCTCGTGCAGCGTCGCCAGCCATCCCCGTAGCGCGGGCTACCTGGAAAGCAACACCCCTTACCCGATTTGTGTCGAGCGCGTGACCGTAGTCGTGCACGAAGCCCCAGACCGCCAGGCCTAGCCCGCCGATAGCGAGGCCGGCTCCAACCAGCCCAACCCATAATGGGCCAGCGGGCCATCTCAGGACGTAGGCCACAAAAGGTTGTGGCCTCGATGTCGTGCCGCCACCCCCGCCTCCTGAACCGACAGCCAAGGCAACGGCTTGGGCGCACAAACCCACGTAAACAAGCGCCGCGGCCGCCCAGGCAACCCGTTCGAACGTGCTCTTCGCCTGGTTCTCATCGCCCTTCTGGCTCAGCACCTGCACGACCCTCCAACACGCGTAACAGGCCAGTCCCACTGCAAGCACTGCCAGTAGGGCGCCGCCAGCGGGCTGCTTGCCGATCTCTGCGAGCGCGCCGCTACCACTGGGCTGAGCCGGGGCGCGACGGGTAAGGGCGACGTCGGCGTCCAAGTAGGCGAGCAGCGCATAGATGACGGCACGCGACCCGAGCCCGATTTGGGCAAAGTGGCGGAACCCAGGCTTCGTGCGGATCTGACTGGCTTTCGCGGGGACCTTCTCCGTAGCTTCCCTGACGTACTGGGGAGCGGCCTTGGCCTCCGCTGTGGCGTAACTCCCATTGAGGGGCATCGCGTGTTCCTACCCACCGGCCGCCGCCGCTAGGCCCCAAGGGCCCCGGTCTCGGGCGTGCCCCCAAGGGCCCCGGCGAGCGAGACGCCCGCTCTCATAGCGGCCGTAAGGCGGTCACCTACCAGTTCGGGCGCCAGGTCAGCTAGCGGTACCAAGACGAAACCACGCTCCCACATCCTCGGGTGTGGGATCTGGAGATCGGGCTGGTCAACAGTCAGGTCACCCACGAGGAGCACGTCAACGTCGAGGGTGCGCGGCCCCCAATGCAAGTCGCGGGCCCTCCCGGCGGCAGCCTCGGCGTGCCGGCCAGCCTCGAGCAGCTGGCGCGCCGACGCGCTGGACCAAAGCTCGGCGACGATGTTGAGGTAACGGTCCTGCCCAGGTGGGCCGCCCACCGGATCAGTCTCATAGACCGGGGACACCGCGATGACATCGGGCAGGTATGTCAGCCCCGCTCTCAGGTAAGCCAAACGGTCGCCCAGGTTGGAGCCGAGACCGACGAAAGCCTTGCGCTTCAGGGCCTGCAAATCCGCACCGCCGCCGAAGCAAGGGCGACCGGGACGGGCGGCCTGAGCTTGCGGACCGTGACAACCACTCCTAAAGCGCGCTCGCCCGCGACCGCCAGAGCACGGCTCGCGACCGCCTCAGCGAGGTGCTCCAGGAGCGTCGCATGGTCGCCCTCGATCACAGTCCTGACCGCTTCGCACAGCTCGCCGTAGTCCACCGTAGCCTCGAGGTCGTCGCTGCGACCGGCTTCGCGAAGGTCCACGATGAGCTCGAGGTCCACCTCAAAGGGCTGCGGGCGCACGGCCTCTTCGGGAAGGGCCCCGTGTGTACCGACGAACCTGAGGCCTCGGAGTTCTATGCTGTCCCGCCAGGCCCGGGGGGGCATCCCCTGGCCGAGGAACGGCGCGGGCGCCGGCTCGGGGAGGTCCTCCCGCTCAGGCACCAGCTGTGCGGGCCACGGGCCCGGGCTTTGGGAACGCCGGCACCATCGCCACTAGCTCACGCCCCTCTGGGCCCATCTGCCGGCCGAACAGCCTCTCGACGATGGCGACCGCTTGCGCTCCCTGGTCTATAAGACCGCACCAATGCAAGTAGCCGGCGACAACGCCCATCAGGGTGTCACCGACCTCTTCCTGGTGCAGGACCACGCGCTGGTCGTCCCGAAGCCAGGCGCGCAACTGCTCATAAAGCTCCGGCAGGACCAAAACAGGGTCGTCGTTCTTTGCGAACGGTATGTGAGACCAGGCCAGGTTCTCTTCGTCATAGGCATGGAGGTTGTGGGGCGACGCCAGCAGCGACACCACACGGGTAAAACCTTGGCACTTTATCCAGAGGATCTCTTCCCGCCTGCGCACCTTCCGGTGGTTGCGCGCATAGCCACCGGGCCGCTCGCAAACAGCAAGCTTGTCCTTTATCACCCAGGTGAAGAAGCGAGGTTTTATGCCGGCCGCCCATTTCCCTCTCAGGTTGGCTGAGGCGGTCATTTGACGCCGACGAGCTTGGCCGCGTCGACTGTCGCTTTCACATCGTGGGCACGGACCATGGATGTGCCCTTGAGCAGGGCCCAGACCGCGCCTGCAAGGGATCCCTCAAGGCGGTCCTCGCCAGGAACTGGCCGAGCGTCGTCTCCGGACGCCACCGCGCCGGTGAAACGCTTGCGAGAAAGCCCAACCGCAACCGGCCACCCCGTCGCCACGAACTCCTCCAGGTGCGCCAGGAGCTCCAGGTTGTGGGCTGTCGTCTTAGCGAAGCCAATACCCGGGTCCACCCAAATTTCACCCACGCCGTCTTCGTTGGCTTTCTCTGCCCGCTCGACGAGGAAAGACTTGACCTCCCCGACAACGTCGCCGTAGTTCGCGAACGAGGTCATATTCGACGGCTCACCGCGCATGTGCATCACGACCCAGCCCGCCCCGGCCTCTGCCGCCACAGCCCACAAAGATGCAGATACGTCGTTGAGGATACTCGCCCCCGCGTCGAGCGCAGCTTCGGCTACGGCACGCTTGCGGGTATCGACAGAGATCCGGGCACGGCCCTCCAACCGCCGGCCCAACTCGCGCACGACCGGTACCACGCGCCGCAGTTCCTCGCCTTCGCCCACTTCGGACGCGCCCGGCCTGGTCGACTCTCCCCCGACGTCGATGACATCGGCGCCCTCTTCAGCCATTGCGCAGCCGCGCCCGACAGCAGCTTCTTCGTCCACCCAGAGACCACCGTCGTAGAACGAGTCCGGGGTTACATTGAGCACGCCCATCACTAGCGCCATCGCAGTGGGCAGCTTATAGGTCTCCAGGTGGCGGCCAGAGCCAGCTCTTGGGCGTTCGCCGGGATCCGGCCCCTCAAGAGGGCCCGTATCGGGGACGACACAGCTGAGGTGACCGTGGGACCGGGACCTGGGCCTACCGAGCCCTTCGCACAAGCGTGGCAAGCCGACGTAAGCCAAGCCGAGGGGCGGGGGACTGGGCGGGGCACCGGCGCGCCCTGGGATCCTCTGGCGACCCCGGCAGCGCCAACGGCAAAGCGACCGCTGGACCTGGCTGAGAGCTCGGCGCTCGCTCAGCAGTCGAGCTGGGGAACCCCGGCTTGGCAGGAGCGGCAGCGATGGATCCCCTGGCTCCGGCTGTGGGCGCTGGTCAAGATCGCCAGCCTCAGCTATTCGACGTGGTGGGCCTTGGGATATTTGCACGAAAAACTAGCGACGCAGGTCTGCGTCTACGGGGCCATGTGCTTGTACGCCGCGGTCCGCTCACACTGGAGCGGGCGCCGGTTCCGGCTCTTCGGCCCCGGCATGTCGATCGAGCCGGAGTTCTACGAGGAGATCGGTCGCTGGCTCTATCGGGTGGGCGTTGTCCTCGTGCTCTGCGGGGGGGCCGTCTTTTTGGCACAAGGCGTGCTTGGGACGAGCACGACCGCAAAGGACCAGCATCACCGCCGCCCGGCGCCAGCGGCGCCGGCTGCCGGCACCAACGGCTCACCGGCGCAGCTGGGTCAACTTATATACGTTCACAGAGGAAAAAATGGATTAGCTGGCGATGACCGCCGGTTAGCCCCTCGAGCCCCTCGAGCGCCTCGAGCCCGTCGAGCCCCTCTAGCGCTTGATTAGCCCGAGCACTTCGGCGCGCGCGGCCGCGCTTGTCAGGAAGTGCCCTCGCACAGCCGAAGTTACGGTGACTGCGCCGGACTTTTTGACACCCCGCATCGACATGCACAGGTGCTCGGCCTCGACGACCACCAGCACCCCTCTCGGGCCGAGCACATGCACCATGGTGTCGGCTACCTGGGAAGTCAACCTCTCCTGCACCTGGGGCCGCCTGGCATAGCCCTCCACGAGGCGTACGAGCTTGGAAAGCCCTGTGATCCGACCGTTTTCGTTCGGAATGTAAGCGACGTGAGCCTTCCCCGACCATGGCAGGAGATGGTGCTCGCAAACGCTGTAGATCGCGATGTCCCGTACGAGCACGAGCTCGTCGTGGTCCGCCTCGAAGGTGGGGACGAGGTGCTGACCGGGGTCTTCGTTGAGCCCGGCGAAAATCTCGGCGTACA
>DATKHZ010000411.1:0-4646 GCA_035509995.1 Acidimicrobiales bacterium
AAGGTAGACGTCCCAGGCGCTCGGGTTCAGGTACCAGTTGTCCATCACCTTCAAGTACTTCGGCTGGGCCGAATTGTTAAGGCCCTTCATGACTACCGGCTGGTCCGCCAGGGGATGGACGCGGGGCGAGTTGAGCACCAGGTAGAGCTTCCAGTACTGCTCCACGGTGCCGGTTGGGTTCGGGGCAGTGTTGCCCGTGTAAGTGATCGCGTACGGCCCGAACGTCGAGATCAACTTGAGCGAGGGGTCAGCGTCCGCCTGCTTCTGGATTGCGGTGTTGAGGGCCATGTAGTACTTCACCCCGAGCATCTGGAGGTGCTGGACACCGAGGGCGACGTTCGGCGCGCTCCCGTAGGGCAGGCCGACCATAGGGTTGGAAGGCTGCAGGGAAAGCTCGTTCTGGTCCAAGAAATGGAACGGGGTCGTGGCCGACGCCTCGTAGTAAAGGCCCTCCATTGAATCAATGCAACCGTTTGTAAAATACGGGAGGACCGTGAGTGCGTCAGGGGTGCCGTAGTCGTTCATCTGCGATTGGTACTCCCACATGACGCTGCCGCAGCCGTACTTTTTGGAAACCGTCTCGAGGTGCCCGACGATCTGCGTGTACTCGGTCCAACGCGACTTGACGTCGGCCGAGTCGCATTTTCCGGGGCTGGGAGGGCACTGGTACTGATAGCCGCTGTAATTCCAACCTATCCAGCCGGGCACATAGGAAATCGCAGTGGACGGCACCCCGAGGAACTCGTGGTTGGCGTTGGTGGCGTTGTCCTGACCGGGCAAAATTTGCAGCGGGAAGCCCACCCAGACGACGGCAACCACGAGGACCAGCAAGGGGGCTGGCAGCAGGGCCGCACGCAATGTGACCATGAAGTTCGTCGTGCGCTCCACCATGATCGCATAAATCTCGGCCAAGGCCAGCCCGCTGAGCAGGTAAAGGCATAGGAACCAAAATGGGAGCACCCGGTTGTTCCACAAGATGCTCTGAGGCATGTAACGGAAGGCGACGACCGACAGGAGCGCCATGACGCAGAGGAACTCCCCCATGCGCCGGCGGCGCGCTATGGAGAGCACGGCGCCCATCCCTCCGAGAACGAACAGCCAGGTGTACCCGGTTGGGAACAAGGTGCTCAAATAAGCCGTGTTCCGCGTGTAACCCATGTCCGTCACCAACCCGTCCTGGAGTTGACGGACACCAAACGGCAACGCCCACCAAGCAGAGAGCAACCCCCCGACCACCAGGCTCGGCGCGGCCCACCAGAACGCTCCCACCCAGTCGCGGTTGCGCAATGCGTACATCAATATCAACGCGAGCGCCCCGGCGCCCGCGAACATGGCGGGGTCGATGTGCGACATGAAGCAGCAGGCCAGCATGACCGCCGCCCACGCCCGATAGCGCCCGGTCTGCAGCCCACGCATGACGAACCCAAAAAATACAAGGGCGAACCAAAGGGCCCAGGCAAAGGCAAACTCGCCCGCCAGAGTGGACGCGATATTTCCCCCGTAGATCGAAAAATCGGTCTGGAAAATGTAGGGGACCGTGGCGATCGCCAGCACTGCAGGCACGGGGAACGGCGCCCTGGCAATGCGGCCCATTAACCAAGCGGCCACCGGCATCAAGATCATTGGCGCAGCCGTGCAAAGCTTGAAGGCGACGTTGTAGCCGATTATCTGAGCGAGCGCGACGATGCTGTACACAGGCAGCGGGAAATAGAAGGTGACCGCCGGGAAGCCGTCCCAGTTGGAAGAAGTCCAGCAGGTGAGGCGGAAATGGGTCAGGCACTGGTGCTCTGCGACCGATGGCAGCAGCACATGCGCCCCGGTGTCACCGCCCGAGATTGTCGTGTTGAGGAAGAGCTTCGAGGGCTCGAACTGCCACAAGACGAACCCGACGCAGACGCAGACGACCGCCAAGGTGACGAGCGGTTCTGGCTGGGCGATCAGCCGGGCTTTTCGTTGGAACCAGGCACCGACTTTGGAGGGCGCAGAGCCCTGGGAGGGCACAGAGCCTTCGGAGGCCGCGTCGGCATTCGGATCTCCGACATTGCGGACATCCGCGCCTGTGGCTGGGGTCTCTACCGTTGCCCCGTCAGCCTCGTCGCCGACGGCCAGCTTGGCGTCGACCGGTTCGCCGTTGCCCACTTGGAGCTCCCCCTGGCCGTCACCATCGCCCGCTGACGGCGACGAGCCAGCCTCCTCGTCCGCGTAGGTCATTGTGCGCCCATTCTTACGTGTGCGGGCGCCGTGCGGACGACAAGGCGCTACGAGCGGGCGTTCAGCGGGTAGTCGCCAGATCCAGCACGCGTGCCAGCGAGAGCAAGCCATCTCGCGTTTCCCACCAACGCAGGTCGCACGAAGAACAGCTGTGGAGAGCGACCGGCTCGCCGCTCACGATCATCTCGATTACTACCAGCTCTCTTGTCTGGCAATTGGGACACTTCATCCGGACCTGCTCCCTGTCTCGCCTGATGTCAACGACGGCCACCCGCGGGTCACCCGTGCGAGAACTCGGAAGACCGCTACTGACACCATCGGCAGGTCCGGGCTGGGACCTTTAGCCGTTCGGGGGTGGGGAGGCCCGATTTCGCCTTTTTAGCTCTCCCGGGTGCTGATTAGCTCTCCCGAGTGCTGATTAGCTCCCTCGGTGCTGGCTCAGAGGATGGCCGTCAGGCGGCTGGCCGAGGTACGCCGACTGCGCGCGGGCTGCTCAGGCCCCTCCACCTCACCCCCGATTGCGGCGTCTCCAACTGGGCCGCCTCCAGATGTGCCGCTCCGGCCCTCTGAGCTGTCCGGCCCGCCGGGGTCTGTTGTGAAGTGGGCCCCCCTGCGGTCGACGCAGAACCAGCCTCTCGGCACCCTTAGGTTGTCGGCGTGACGCTCGCAGAGCGGCCACCGGCCTACCCTGCCGGTCGCGTCATCGAGCTGGTCATCAAGCCACGCGCACTGTGCCCCGTAGTCGTACGCGAGCCAGGCGGCGGCCGCGTTGGCGCAGCCAGGGCGCGCACAGCTGGCGAAGTTCACAGCTCGAAGCTACACGAGGGCCCCGCCATAGCTCGCCATCGCCCTAGGATTGTCCGATATGAGCCGGCAACCCGGGGATATGAGGTCGCGCCCGCCTGACCGGCCGAACGGCGCGCCCGGCGGCACTGGCCCCGACCGCTCGTGGCGTTGGGCCTTGATGGTCCTACTGGGCGTTGTCGTCTTGGCCGTGCTGGTCTCCAGCGTTGTGTCCCAGCAGTCAAGCCCGACGGTCAGCTACAGCCAGTTCCTAACCGAGCTCGAGCATGGCGAAGTGACAAAGGCCCAAGTGAACAGCAACACCGGCGCGATCAGCTTCCTGGGGCCCAACGGCGCGAGCTACGACACTCAGGGCCCGCCGGGTGGTTACGACCCCCAAGAGTTCACGACTCTCAGCAAGTACCTCACCGCCGGCAAGAGCCTCTCGTTCACGACGCCTGGCCAGAGCCTACTCGTAAGCCTCCTACCCGACATCTTCCTCGGTGCGCTGATCCTGGTCTTCATCTTCTGGATGGCACGGCGCGCCCAGGGCCAGATGGGCGGGATCATGTCGATCGGCCGTAGCCGGGCCAAGGTGTACACGACTGAACGACCGCGGACGACCTTCGCTGACGTCGCTGGTTACGACGGGGTCAAGATGGAGATCCGTGAAGTCGTCGACTTCCTGCGTTCTTCCAGCCGGTTCAAAGAGATCGGTGCCAAGATCCCCAAAGGCGTCCTCCTCGTCGGCCCCCCGGGCACCGGCAAGACCCTCCTGGCCCGGGCTGTGGCCGGCGAAGCGGGTGTCCCGTTCATGTCTGTAACCGGCTCGGACTTCATGGAAATGTTCGTCGGGGTCGGGGCCTCGAGGGTGCGTGACCTGTTCCAGAGCGCCCGTAAGCAGGCACCGGCGATCATTTTCGTCGACGAGATCGACTCCATCGGCCGCAAGCGTGGGGCTGGGCTCGGTGGCGGCCACGACGAGAGGGAACAGACCCTCAACCAGATGCTGGCCGAAATGGACGGCTTCGAGGCGACCGAGGGCATCGTCATGATGGCGGCGACCAACAGGCCGGACATCCTGGACCCGGCGTTGCTCCGGCCCGGCCGATTCGACCGCCAGATCGTCGTGCCGCTCCCCGACCTCGAAGAGCGCCTGCCGATCCTGAAGGTCCACTGCAAGGACAAACGGATCGGGCCCGACGTCGACCTCACGGTTGTCGCGCGTGGCACCCCGGGCATGAGCGGCGCCGACCTCGCCAATCTCGTTAACGAGGCCGCGCTCCACGCCGTCCGCCGCAGCGCTTCGTCAATCGCGATGAGGGATTTCGATGCGGCGCGCGACCGAGTCCTGATGGGCCAGCGTCGCGAGTCCACCGTGCTTTCCGAGAAGGAAAAAATGGCGACCGCGTACCACGAGGGCGGCCATGCTGTCCTGGCCTACATCCTTCCCGACGCCGACCCCGTCCATAAGGTCACGATCCTGCCCACCGGCATGGCGCTTGGTGTGACCCAGCAGCTCCCGATCGAAGAGCGCCACACCTACTGGCGGGAGTACATCGAAGACGCGCTCTGCGTAATGATGGGCGGCCGTTGTGCCGAGGAGCTCATCTTTGGGACCTTGTCGACTGGAGGTTCCAACGACCTGCAGC
>DATKHZ010000412.1:0-4486 GCA_035509995.1 Acidimicrobiales bacterium
AAGATGAAAGCGTCCCCCGAAAGTTTCAGCATCATTAAACAGGGCATCGCGTTCCACAGTATGGCGCCGAGGGAGATGGCGGGCTTTTCCTACGGGGACCCGGTCCTCGCTGGGCACGGGAACTACGGGCGGGGGTTGCTCACCGAGCGGGGACTTCGGTATGTGGTGGACTGCGTTGAAGCGATGAAGGGTGCACTGGGGGACACGGTCGGGCTTGCCCTGGACTGCGGCCCGGGTTGGACGGTCCCTGACGCGATCCGTTTCGCCAAGGCAATCGAACACCTCCATGTCCTGTGGGCGGAGGATCTCATAACCGGCGACTACACCCAGTACGTAAATGCCGACGTTTACCGCGAGGTGACCCGTGCCTCGTCCACTCCCATTCACACAGGAGAGCAGATCTACCTTCGCCAAAATTTCAAGGACCTGATCGAGCGCCATGCGGTCGATGTCATCGGTCCGGACCCATGCGACATCGGAGGGATAGCCGAACTGAAATGGGTCGCCGAGTTCGCCGACCTCCACGGCGTGCTCATGGCGCCCCACGGCACGGGCGACGGCCTCCTCGGCCTGGCCGCCCTCGTCCAGGTCTGTGCAACGCTGCCCGCAAATTACATAGCTTTCGAGTACCCGGTTGGTGACCCTTCCTGGTGGTACGACATTGTCGACGGGCTGCCCGACCCGATCGTCAAGGACGGTTTCATCGACGTTTGGGACCGCCCGGGCATGGGAGTCGAATTCGACGTCGCCGCAGCTAGGCAGCATCTGAACCCCGAGGACACGGACTTTTTCGACTAGCCCCGGGCCGGTCAGGTCCCCTTGGAAAGTAGCGCCGTGCCTCTCCATCTGTGTCCGGTCGATCAGTTTTTTCAGCGAACGCGCGCAGAACTGACGTAAAGTTACGCGCTGTGAAGCGCAGCCTGAGTGCCGTAGCCGACAAAGTGGGTGTAAGCGAGGCCACGGTCAGCCGGGTGCTCAACGGGAGGCCCGGGGTCTCCGCGGCAACTCGAACAGCCGTGCTCACCGCATTGGACGTGCTCGGCTACGAGCGCCCCACCAAGTTACGGGGTAAGCGCGCTCGCTTGGTTGGCCTCGTCCTGCCCGAGCTGAACAACCCCATCTTCCCTGCGCTGGCCGAGGTGGTCGGTGGAGCGCTAGCTCAACTTCATTTCACACCGGTGCTGTGCGCCAGCGGCCCTAATGGCCTGTCCGAGCCCGAGTACGTCACGATGCTCCTCGACCAGCACGCCTCGGGGGTCATCTTCGCCGGCGGCAACTTTGCCGAGGCCAACTCCTCGCACGAGCATTACCGCCTGCTCCATGAGCGCGCTGTGCCTGTCGTGCTCGTCAACGCTTCGAGCGACGACTTGACCTTTCCGCAGGTTGCCACCGACGACGCAGTTGCCGCCGAACAAGCCTTCAGCCATCTGCGGGCCCTTGGCCACGACGAGATCGGGATGATCCTGGGCCCCGAGGACCATATGCCGAGCCGGCTCCGCCTCGCTTCGTTCCAGGCCGTGGCTAAGCGGGCCGGTACTACCGAGGCGGGACGCGTGGAGCATGTGCCGTTTTCTCTGGAGGCAGGTCACGCTGCCGCGACCCGGTTGGTGGGGCGGGGGATCACGGGCATTATCTGTTCCAGCGACCCCTTGGCCCTGGGGGCCATCAGGGCGGCGCGCCGCCTCGGCCTGCGGGTCCCTGACGACATTTCTGTAGTCGGCTATGACGATTCAGCGCTCATGACCTGCACCGACCCTCCCCTTACGACCATCCGTCAACCGATAGAGGCAATGGGCCGGGCCGCGGTGAAGCTTTTGTCCAGCCAGATCGACGGCACCATGGCCAACAGCGAACGCCTGCTTTTCGAGCCTGAGCTCGTGGTGAGGGGCTCAACTGCCCCTCTCCGGGCACGCGTCCAAGTGCCCGTCACCTCGGGCTGACGAGCGGGCCGGAGCTTACTTGCGGCGCAGCCAAACGGCTGTGACCGGAGGGACGCGGCCCGACAGCAGCCCGCTGGCGATCAGGACCTTGTCGTGCTTAGGCAGCGCTACCGGCTCGGCGGAAAGGTTCACCATAACCACGACGTCGTCGCCGCGCGAATAACAAAGTACCCCCTCGGGCGCGTCTTCCCAAGCGAACGCGCGGGACTGCAGCGAGGGCTCCCTCCGCCTGATCGCCAATGCAGCGTGGTAGAGGGCGAGCATAGAGGCCGGGTTCAAGCGTTCCGTCTCTACGGTCAGAGCCTTCCAGTCCTGGGGCTGAGGTAGCCAAGGCGATGCTCCGTTGTCAGTGAAGCCGAACGGTGGAGCTTGACCGGACCACGGGATCGGCACCCTGCAGCCGTCCCTGCCGCGGTCGGTCTTCCCAGATCGTTGCCAAAATGGGTCCTGCAGCAGTTCTTCCGGCAGGTCCTCCACCTCCCAGAGGCCGAGCTCGTCTCCCTGGTAGATGTACGACGTCCCAGGCAGCGAGAGCGACAGCAGGGTTGCGGCCCGGGCACGGCGCGTCCCGAGCTCGATGTCGCTGGCCTCACCTATCCGCCTGTCATCCATCTTGAACGCAGTTTCGGCCCGCCCGTAGCGTGTCACGTGCCGCACGACGTCGTGGTTGGAGAGCACCCAGGTGGTGGTAGCGGCAAGTCGTGCGTGCGAGGCGAGGGTGTCATCGATCACTCGCCGCAGGGCGGGAGCCTCGAGAGCGCAGCAAAGAAAATCGAAATTGAACGCGGAATGGAACTCGTCGTCGCGCAGGTACAGCGCGAAGCGTTCGCGGTCCGGTAGCCATACCTCCCCGATGAGGGCCCGCTTGTCGGGGTACTCGTCGGCAATACGACGCCAGCTCCGGTATATCTCGTGCACCTCGTCGCGGTCCACGAAGGGGTGCTCGCCGGGACCGTAGCTCCCGGGCGTCTCGCCGATGTCAGATAACCCCGGGTCCTTTGCCACCAATGCCGCCGAGTCGACCCGGAAACCGTCGACGCCCCGGTCGAACCAAAAACGCAGTACCGCCTCGAACTCCGCCCTTACCGCAGGGTCCGCCCAGTTGAAGTCGGGCTGCTCCGGAGCGAACAGGTGGAGGTACCAATCCCCAGGCGACCCGTCAGGCCCGTTCGTACGGGTCCAAGCCGAGCCACCGAACTCCGACTGCCAGTCGTTCGGCGGGAGCTCACCAGCGGGGCCTCTGCCTGGGCGGAAGTAGAAGCGCCTGCGTTCAGCCGAACCGGGCGCTGAGGACAGGGCCGCCACGAACCAAGGGTGCCGGTCCGAGCAATGGTTCGGGACGATGTCCAGTACCACCCGGATGCCAAGAGCGTGGGCCTCGTTGATGAGGGCCTCCGCCTCGCTCAGCGACCCGAACTGGGGGTCGATCTGGCGGTAGTCGGCTACGTCGTAGCCCCCATCGGCCATCGGGGACAAGTAGAACGGGTTGAACCAAATGGCATCGACACCCAGTTCTGCCAGGTATGCAAGGCGCGACCGGCAACCGGCGAGGTCGCCGACGCCGTCGCCGTCGCCGTCGGCGAAGCTCCTTAGGTACACCTGGTAGATGGCTGCCGCGCTCCACCAAGGCACGCTTTGCTCTGTGGTCGGTGACGAACGCACCTCAAGGTCCTCCGGCATCTACCGTGCCCAGGTCGGCGGACCTGAAGGCCTGCCGTCCCCTCGACGGCATGTCAGGGAGCATAGGGGTTCCGAGTTCCTCATGCAAGAATTTTAGGTCGACTTGTCGATATTTTGCAGGCGACGGTGAAGTGGCTTGCACCGAACAGTCGGCGAGCGTACACTCGCAGCAAGCCGTCAAAGGGGCGGCGGGCCATCCGGGTGCGCGAGCCCGGTAAAGGCCTAGTGAGCGCACGCAGGACCGGAGGGGAGAGGCTTGGTTTGCATCGTCAACTTTGGCTCTCAACCGCTTGGGCTCCCGCGGGCGCAGACGTCCTCGTGGGGAGTGCAGAGCTTGTCGGCGGCACGTTGTCGTACGACACCAAGGTCTGGCTCGTCCAGGCCACAGACCGGGCTGCGTCCGACCCGGAACCTACTCGGGCGCAACACAGTTTCCTAGTGAGGGAGAGGAGAAGGTAATGAGGTTCAAAACCAGGGCAAGGACGTCCATCCGCATGGGTGGGGTCGTCGCCGCCGCGACCTTGGTGGCTGTTGCTACCAGCTCGATTTCACCGGCCGCCGCCAGCGTGCCGATAGTCAAGATCAGCGTCGCTTCGTTGATCCCAGGCAGCACCGCGGCTGCGACGGCGGCGTTCAATAGTCAGGTGAAGCAGTTCGAAAACGCCAACCCGGGTATCCAGGTCACGTCGGTCCAGTACCAATGGCTCGGTTCGACGTTCGCCGCGAAGTTGGCGGCGGGGACGCTGCCGACCGTGTTCACCGTCCCGTTCACCGATGGTCGTTCGCTCGGCGATAACGGGCAGCTCGCCGACCTGACGCCGTACGCCGACGCGCTCCCGTACTTCAACAAGTTCAACCCGGCCGTC
>DATKHZ010000413.1:0-2111 GCA_035509995.1 Acidimicrobiales bacterium
GGGTGCGCGCAGCGACAGCCTGCCCCATCCGACCTCTCCCGAAAGGCAGAGGTCTTCCAGCCAGCGCCGCTGGTAAGCCTCCACGCGAGCCGGCAAGGCCGACTCCTCCCAAGCGCCGGCCGCAAGCTCGAAACCCTGCAACTGCTCGATCACCGACAGAAGCCCGGCCCGGCCCTGGCGTTGCGTGCCGGCCGCCACGTGCTGCCAACGCAGGAGGAACCTCATGAAATCCTGCGAACTGACGGGTTCTATCTCCCGCCGAAGCCGGTTCTGCGTGTAGCTGTGAATTCGGGCGAGGAGATGGCGAGCGCACCACTGCTCGTCGGCCCCGAGCGCCGGGTCGAAGCGCCCTCGCATGGCGAAGCCCTCCGCTTCAAGGCGGGCGAGCCCGATCTGTACCTGCCCCGGCGTCAGCCCGCAGGCCAGAGCCAGGCCCTCGGCGGTTACCGGGCCGGCGAGCTCGAGGTGCCCTCGGACCGCCATTGCTGCAGCCGCGTCGGCGTCGGGCGGGTCGGGGTCGGGCGCGCCGCCGGAGGGACCGTCGGCAGAGGGACCGCCGGGAACGGCCGCGGTGGGGGAGCGCGTCGCCCGGGGCAACCTGTAATCGGGCTCGAAGCTCGCCTTGGGGAAGAGGGCCTCGGCCCAGTCTCGCCGCTCGGTGCCGCACCAGAGGTCCGGCGGCCCGCTCGGGCCCTCGGCGCCAACTGCAACCTCGCCGCCCGCTCCGTCCGCTCCGTCCGTTCCGCCCGCGAAGGGCCGCATGACCATTGCGCGCCCGGCACCGACAAGCTCGTTGAACCAGTCCTGCCACTCTGCTCGGGGGCGGTGGACAAGGGTTGAAAGCAGCAGGTCGTGAAGCTCCTCCGCGCTGGCGGGAGCAGGCGCCACCTGGGTTCTTACTTTCTCCAGCGCTGCGGTGTCGAGGCGAGAAAGATCACGCGCTTCGACAGGCAAGCCCCTCCGAAGTTGCACCTGGCGGGCGCGCCTTTCCTCCAGCGGGGCGTCGTCGAGGAACGTGTACGGCTCGCTGTTGACTATCTCGTGCGAAAGCACCGAGGGCTCCACGGAGTCGACAAAATGCGAGGTGATCGCCCCCGAGTGGAGGCCAGCCACCAGGTCACGCAGGCCGTCTACATCCATCGCTTCGTGGAGGCAGTCTTCGATTACCTGCTTCACGATGACGTGGTCCGGCAGCTGGATCGGGCCAGGTGGCGTGTTCTCCTGGCAGGCAGCGAGTGCCGGGAATACTGCGGCCATCAGGTCGTCGGCTTCCATTCGCTGGATGGGCAACGGGTTTTTCTTGCCGCCCCGGAACCGAAGGATAGCGAGGGCACGGCTCAGGTCCCAGCGCCAACGGGAAGTGAACATCGGCGACGCCAGCACCGCCTGCTCGAGAGTGGCTCTCACGGTGTTGGGGTGCAACATCCGAGCCGCCGAGGACAGCGGGAAGCTGTGCTGTGGCCCGAGCGACAAGATAACCGAATCGTCGTTGGCGGCCGCCTGCAGCTCGAAGTCGAAGCTCACGCAGAAGCGCTTGCGCAAAGCGAGCCCAAAGCCCCTGTTGACCCGCCCGCCGAAGGGCGAATGGACGACCAATTGCATCCCGCCGCCCTCGTCGAAGAAGCGCTCGAAGACCACGTCGCCCTGGCTCGGCATGACGCCGAGCTGTGCGAGCCCGGTCGAAAGGTAGGCGACGACCTGTTCGGCCGCCTCGCGTCCGAGCCCGCAAGTCGCTGTCACATAGCGGACGGCGGCGTCGGGGCCCGCATTGGTCAGCTCCCCGGCGACAGCCACCCGCAGGTCGGAAACCTCCTCGGAGAGCTCGGCCGTGCGGCTCGGTGCTTCCCCGACCCAAAACGGGATGGTCGGCCGGGCACCTTCGGCGTCTGTCACCCGAACTTCGCCGGCGGTGACGCGGCGGATGCGCCACGAGTGCGTCCCGAGAAGGAAGACGTCGCCTGCCATCGACTCGATCGCAAAGTCCTCGTTGACGCTGCCGACCAGGATGTCGTCCGGCTCGGCAATGACGCGGTAATCGCCGACCTCGGGGATGGCGCCCCCACTCGTCAGCGCGGCCAAGCGCGCTCCCCGGCGAGGGCGCAGGACGCCGT
>DATKHZ010000414.1:0-7201 GCA_035509995.1 Acidimicrobiales bacterium
CGACGCCCTCCTGCCGACTCTCGGCGGCCAGACGGGCCTGAACCTGGCGATGAAGCTCCACGACATGGGGGTCCTGGAGCGCTACGGGGTGGAGATGATCGGTGCAAATGCAACCGCTATTGCAACCGCCGAGGACAGAGGCCTTTTCAGGGCGGCCATGACCGAGATCGGCCTGGCCGTGCCCGATTCCGGGTTTGCCAGGGAACTCGAAGAGGCGGTGGAGATCGGGGAAAGGGTGGGTTTCCCCGTGATCGTCCGCCCGTCTTACATATTGGGCGGCGGTGGCACCGGGATAGCGACGGACACGGAGGGCCTACGCCTTGCTGCGGCAAACGGCCTTGACGCAAGCCCGATACGCGAGATCCTGATCGAACGCTCGATAGCGGGTTGGAAAGAGTACGAGCTCGAAGTGATGCGCGACCGGGCAGACAACTGCGTGATCGTGTGCTCGATTGAGAACTTCGACCCCATGGGTGTCCATACAGGCGATTCGGTGACGGTCGCCCCGGCACAAACCCTCTCCGACGTCGAGTACCAAAAAATGCGCGACGCCGCGTTCGCTTGCATCCGCCGCATCGGGGTCGAAACTGGGGGCTCCAACATCCAGTTCGCAATCAACCCGGTCGATGGCGCGATGGTCGTGATCGAGATGAACCCGAGAGTTTCCCGCTCGAGCGCGCTCGCGTCGAAAGCCACGGGCTTCCCGATCGCCAAGATTGCGGCTCGTTTGGCCGTCGGCTACACCTTGGACGAGATCCGCAACGACATTACGGGCGAAACGCCGGCCAGCTTCGAGCCGACCATCGACTACGTGGTGACAAAAGTTCCCCGGTGGGCCTTCGAGAAGTTCCCGGGGATCCCTGAGGCCCTGGGGACTCGCATGCAATCGGTCGGCGAAGCGATGGCGATCGGCCGCAGTTTCCCGGAGTCGTTGCAAAAAGCGTTGCGGTCGCTCGAAACTGGCCGAGCGGGCCTCAACTGCGACCCGGCGGAGAAGCTCTACTCACAGCTCACCGACGAGGAACTGGTGGCCAAAGCTGCGGTAGCAACCCCGGACAGGCCGTTCCACCTGGAGGCGGCTCTTCGCCGGGGCGTGACCGCCGAACGCCTGCACGCCGAAAGTGGCGTAGATCCATGGTTCTTGGACCAGATATCCCGGATCTCCGACGAGCGTGCCCGCCTCGAAGCCCTCGGCTCGGCTGCTGCCCTCGGCCGGCGAGACTGGCGTCGGGCTAAGCGGCTCGGGTTTTCCGACGCACAGCTCGCTTATCTGTGGGGGACGACCGAGGCCGAGGTGCGCTCGGCGAGAACGGGCCTGGGTGTTCGAGCCACCTTCAAGACGGTCGATACCTGCGCCGCCGAGTTCGCCGCCCGGACCCCTTATCACTACTCGACGTACGAGGACACCGACGAGGTGTTGCCCTCCACAAAACCCAAGGTCGTGATCCTTGGGTCCGGCCCCAACCGGATCGGCCAAGGGGTCGAGTTCGATTATTGCTGTGTGCAGGCGAGTTTTGCGCTCCACGACGCCGGTTTCGAGACGGTCATGGTCAACTGCAACCCCGAGACCGTCTCGACGGACTACGACACGAGCGACCGCCTTTATTTCGAGCCGGTCACTCCCGAAGACGTGCAAAACGTCCTGGACGTCGAGTCGGCTTCCGGGCACCTGGCCGGGGTAATAGTTGCGTTGGGTGGCCAGACACCGCTCAAACTTTCTTCGGTAATACCTCCCGAGCTCGTGATGGGTACGAGCCCGGCGTCGATCGACCTGGCAGAGGACCGCGAGCTTTGGAACGCTCTTTGCGAGCGCCTCGGCATCCCCCAAGCGGCGGGTGGGACGGCCACTTGCGTCGAGGAGGCGCTCGCGATCGCGACCAAGGTGGGCTACCCGGTGCTGGTACGCCCGAGCTACGTGCTCGGGGGGCGGGCCATGGAGATCGCCTACGCGGACGAAGACGTGGAACGGGCGATGAGCGCCATGGCCGCTTCGGGGTCCCTCGGGCGGGAGGGCGGCCTGTCGGCAGAGCGGCCCGTCCTGATCGACAAGTTCCTCGAGGACGCCATCGAAGTCGACGTGGATGCCGTGCGTGACGCCTGCGGGGAGACGCTCGTCGCTGCAGTCATGGAGCACGTGGAAGAGGCTGGGGTACATTCCGGGGACAGCGCCTGCGTGGTGCCGCCGCCGACGCTCGGGCCGGCGACGGTGGAGGTCATCGAGGCCCACACCAGGGCGATTGCAGACGCTCTCGAGGTGAAGGGCCCGCTAAACGTGCAGTACGCCGTGCAGCGGGGCCCGGCCGGGCAGCCGCAGGTATTCGTGATCGAGGCCAACCCTCGTGCGAGCAGGACTGTGCCGTTCGTGTCGAAGGCCACCGGCGTGCCGCTCGCAAAGGTGGCAGCGCGGGTGATGGCCGGCGCCACCCTTGCCTCGCTTCGGGCGGAAGGGCTGCTCAGGCCCCCCGTTACTGGCTATGTGAGCGTCAAGGAGGCGGTGCTCCCGTTCGACCGCTTCCCCGACGCGGACAGCCTGCTCGGGCCCGAAATGCGCTCGACCGGAGAGGTCATGGGGATTGACAGGACCTTTGGGCTTGCTTTTGCCAAGAGCCAGCTGGCGGCCGGGGACATCCTGGCCGACGGCGGCACCGTTTTCTTCTCAGTCGCTGACCGCGACAAGCCGGCAGGCCTCGAGGCCGCGGCCCGCTTCGTTGCGGCGGGGTTCACTATCGCTGCAACCTCTGGGACGGCCGAGTACCTCGAGAAGGCCGGTGTCCCTGTGGGGACAATTGTGGGGAAGGTAACCGCCGCCGCAGCTGGCCCGGTGGGCTCCGGCGGCGGCTCGACCTGGGTCTCGGGCGGAGGTTCGGGCGGAGGTCCGAGGGCTGCAGGCGTGCTCGGGGAGGCGGTGGACGCCGTGGACGCAGTGGAGCTGATCCGTTCCGGCAAGGTTCAGCTGGTCGTGAACACTCCCCGAGGCCGCGGGCCGCGGGCTGACGGCGCACATATAAGGCGTGCCGCCCACCAGTACAAAGTCCCTCTCCTCACTACGGTCGCCGCCGCCCGAGCCGCAGCGGCTGGAGTGCTGGAGCGCGCCAAACAGCCCTTCACGGTCAAGTCCCTCCAGGAGCACCACGGCCGGGCGACCGGCGCACCCGGCGCACCCGGCGCTGCCGGCGCACCAAGCCCACCCGGCCCTGCCAGCGGTCACGGCGGTCAGGGCGGTAGCGGCCTCGGCGGTCAAGGGGAACATTGAGGGGAATGGCGACCTCGACCGACATGACCGCACGTGTAGGCGAATTGGCCCTGCCGAACCCGGTCATGACCGCCTCGGGGACCGCCGGCCACGGCGCTGAACTGGCGGCCTACTTCGATCTGTCGGCCCTGGGTGCCGTCGTTGTGAAGTCGTTGTCGGCCGAGCCCTGGGCCGGCAACCCGGCCCCGCGGCTGCTGCCGGTCCCCGGCGGGATGCTCAACAGCGTCGGGCTCCAGAACTCGGGGATCGACGCGTGGGCGCGCGAGGACCTGCCGGCGCTCGCAAAGGCCAAGGCGAGGACCGTCGTAAGCGTCTGGGGACGCAGTGCCGGCGAGTACGCGGAAGCCGGTCGGAGGCTGGCGGAGGCTCTGGCCGGCGCTCCGGCCGAACAGCGCTCGGCAGTTGTCGCGGTGGAGGCCAACATCAGCTGCCCGAACATCGAGGACCGCCAACGGATGTTCTCTCACTCCGCCGAGGGGGCCGCGTCGGCGCTCGGGCCTCTTATGGAGGCCCTGAAGCCGACGGGTTTGCCGGTGTGGGCGAAATTGAGCCCCAACGTCACGGACCTGGTCGCTATCGCCGGCGCAGCGCTCGCCAGCGGCGCGAGTGCTCTGACGCTGGTGAACACGTTGATGGGCCTCGCCGTGGACCCTGCTACCGGATTGCCGCGCCTCGGTGGGGGTGGCGGGGGGCTCTCCGGGCCGGCGCTCCACGCGGTCGCCGTGCGGGCGGTCTACGACTGCCGCCAAGCCTTCCCGGCGGCTGCGATCGTCGGCGTCGGCGGTGTGAACAGCGGCTACGACGCTGCCGAGATGCTCGCAGCGGGTGCCGACGCGGTCCAGGTCGGCACTGCCACCTTCGTCGACCCGAGGGCGCCGATGCGAGTACTCGAGGAACTGATGGCCTGGTGTTCGTCGCGGGGTATCGCGAGCCTCGCCGAAGTCGCGGGTGGCCATGCCGTCGGCCCCGCCGCCTCGTCGACCTCCGCCGCCGCGACGTCCGCCGACTCGTCGCCCTCCGCCGCGACTGCGCCCGGCTCGAACCGAGCGGAGGTCGCAGAGGTTATGAATGCAGGGAAAGCGGGACCGAGGTTGTGACAGCGGAGGTGCACTTTGGATAGGTTCGGCCAAATGAGCGAAGACAGCGTGATCGATATCCGGCAACCGGGAAAGGCTGACGTGGTCGACTTGGGTACAAAGGGCCCGGCCCGGCCGGGCGAGGTGGAGCAGTTTCGCCAGCGGTTAGTGCTGGCGCTGGACGTGGACGACTCAGTCATGGCAATGCGGTGGGCTGCGCGGATGCAACCCTGGTTCGGAGTGGCCAAGGTGGGCCTGGAACTGTTCAGTGCAGCTGGGCCGCAGGTGGTGGCTGAGCTGTTGGAGGCCGGTTTCAGGGTCTTCGTCGACCTGAAGGTGCTCGACATCCCGACTACGACGCGCAAAGCCGCGAGGGTGCTCGGTACCCTTGGTGCTTCCTACCTCACTGTCCATGCCTCCGCCGGGGTTGCCACCCTGGCCGCAGGTGCCGAGGGGCTGGCCGAAGGCGCCGCCAGAGGTGGTTTGCCTGCCCCGGCCGTCCTGGCGGTCACGGTTCTTACGAGCGAAGCGGAGGCACCGGCCGACCTGGTGCGTTCTCGGGTTGAGGCAGCCCGGGAGGCGGGGTGCGGCGGCTTCGTGTGCGCCGCCTCCGACCTCAGTGAGGCCAAGGCCATCGCTCCCGGGCTGCTCGCCGTGGTGCCCGGGATCAGGCTTGCGGGCACCGGAAGGGACGACCAGGGCCGGGCCGCCACGCCTGCCGAGGCTCTCCTCGCCGGAGCGGACATGTTGGTCATCGGGAGGGCGGTCACCGCTTCGCCAGAGCCCGAAGCCGCCGCAGCCTCGATCGTCGAGGAGCTCGTCGCCGCCTCAGCGAGCGTTTAGCCCCGGGAGGCCGCCGGGAGGCCAACGCCGGGAGGCCGCCAGCACCCGGCCCAGCACGGCGCCCGAACTCCGTCGAACGCCCCACGGCGGGCCGAGAGGCCCGAAAGCGGCCCGCGACAGGCTCGAAAGCGGTCAAAAGGTGCCTGAGAGCGGCCCAAAGGCGCTTCCGGTGGGCCTCGGTGAAGTTTTTGGGCCAGGATTTCACAACCTCGCGATGCAACGCGCTAGGGTGCGCACCATGCCTTTGCCGCCCACTCTTTCCCCAGAACAACGCCAGGCCGCCCTGGAGAAGGCCGCTGCCGCTCGTAAACAACGAGCTGAGCTTAAGGACCGCCTCAAGATGGGCTCTGTTTCCTTGAAGGAACTTCTCGACCAGGGACAGAACAACGAAGTGATCGGCAAGATGAAGGTGCTTGCCGTGCTCGAGAGCCTTCCCGGGCTCGGGAAGGTCAAAGCTCGTCGCGTCATGGACGAGGTCGGCATCAGCGACACCAGGCGAGTTCAGGGCCTGGGGGATCAGCAGCGCCGCAAATTGCTCGAAAAGCTGAGCTAAGACCCGGCCGGGGTGGTCCCATGCCCGCCTGCGGGCTACCTTCGACCACGACCTTGTCTTGGACCGCTCTGAGCAGTTGCTGCGCGGATGGCTGACGGCTGTGCTGTCGGTGAGGCACCCGGCCCCCCCGAGTATCCCCCCAGCCTCCATAACGGGGCGACGCATCCCGAACGGGTAGGAGCTGGCCGAAGCGTCAGGTCGCCATCGCCATTTCTTGCTTGGATGATCCGTTGAGCACCACCGGCCCGCCCGACAAAGTGGGAGCGGGTGAGCCGCGTAACCCGCTCATTTTCGTCATTTTCGGAGCAGGGGGAGTGGGAAAGGGAACGCTGGTCGCCCGGCTCACGCAACTCCGCGACGGCCTTTGGTTGTCGCGCTCGTGGACGACCAGGCCGCGCCGGCCCTCGGAGCCCGAGAACGCCTATGTTTTCGCAACTCGCCAGGAGTTCATGGACCGCGTGAGCGCCGGCGGCTTCGTCGAGTGGACCGAGTACTCCGGCAACGGCCGGCTGTACGGCACCCCGACCCTGGAGCCAACGGGAGGTAGCGACGTCGTCCTGGAGATCGACGTGGACGGGGCGTCGCAAGTGAAGCAGAGGTACCCCGAGGCGGTGCTCGTCTTCATATCGGTACCGTCGGTCGAAGTGCAGGCAGAACGGTTGCGCCGGCGCGGCGACGACGAGGCCAGTATCGAAAAGCGCCTGCTGGTGGGGGCCGAAGAAGAGCGAGCCGGGCGCGAGATAGCTGACCATGTCGTCGTGAACGATGACATAGAGCGGGCTGCGGCCGAACTCGCAGGTATAATCGATGCCTCCCGCCAGGTACCCGGCTGACGAGACGCGCTGTAGCGATGTCCCGCCGGCCCTGTACCCCGCTGAACCCCCATGTGGCTGACCCGATAGGAGCTGGGCTGAATGGCTGAACGAAGGCCGACGATGATGGATCCGCCGATCGAGGCGCTGCTCGACAAGGCGCACGCCGCGCAGCGAGCCAAGCGCATCGGCGCGGGCGACGCAGCCCGCGACGTGCAGCCGTCGACCTTCGACGGCCTGACGACGTCGTCCGGGCAGGACACGATCTACCTCTCGGTCATCGATCGCGACGGCAACATCGTGTCGCTGATCCAGAGCATCTACGAAGGATTCGGCGCGGCGCTGGTCCCGCCCGGCACCGGTTTCGCGCTCCACAACCGCGGCGCGCTGTTCACGCTCGACGAGGCGCACCCCAACGCGCTGGCGCCGCGCAAGCGGCCGCTGCACACCATCATCCCGGGCTTCATGAAACACGGCGACACGCGCATCGGCTTCGGCATCATGGGCGGCTTCAACCAGGCCCAGGCCCATGCCCAGTTCGTCGCCAACATCGTCGACTACGGCATGGACATTCAGCAGGCGCTCGAGGCGGGACGGTTCACCAAGGGCACCTTCAGCGGCGCCGACGTGAACGTCGAGGCGCTGGTGCCGCAGACGGTGCGGG
>DATKHZ010000415.1:0-10062 GCA_035509995.1 Acidimicrobiales bacterium
GTGGTGCCCGCGACGGTGCAGGCATTGCCTTGATGGCCTGAGGAGCGTTGCCCTGTTGAATGGCAGTGACGACTCCGGGCAGGTGCCCGTCTAGCGGCGGGATGCTGGCGAGGGCGTGGTTCAAGTTCTGGCGGAGAGCAGATGCGAAGACCGACCCGTAGACGGCGATGCCGGCGGCGATGCCGATCTCCCGGAAGGTGGTGTTGACGCCTGAGGCCATGCCGGAGTTTTGGGGGGCGACGACCCCGACGGCCGTGGAAGCGAGTGGCGGGTTGACTATCCCGCTCCCAACACCGGCCACGATGAAGCCAAGAATCAAGTGGGCCCAGGAACTGCTGCCGTTCAGCCCGGTCATAAGCAGCAAACCCACCCCGGTCAGCAGGAGGCCCGGCCCGATGAGCCAACGGACGGGTATGCGTTCGCTGAACGCCCCGGCGAAGATCGACGAGAAAATAGACGTCCCACTGATGAGCAGTAGCGCACTACCGGTCGCAATTGCGGAGTAGCCGAGATCGTCTTGGAGGTAGAGGACGAGGTACAAGAACATCGCGTAGAGCGAGCCGTTCAAGGCAAAAGCCGCAGCCAATCCCCCGCTGAAGGTGGGGATACGGAACAGCGACAGGTCGAACAGCGGGTGGTCTGCTCTGACCTCTACCGCCACGAACGCAACGAAGAACACGACGGCGAGAGCGAGGCAGATAGCGACCCCGGTGTCGCTCCAGGCACTCTCCCCGGCACGAATCAGTCCGTAGGTCAAGCTCACCAGCCCGGCGGTAAGGGTGGCGAAGCCGGCCCAGTCAGGCCGGGCCGCATGTGGCGTTTTCGACTCATCGACCTTGAGCCTGGTGATGACGAGCGCCGCAATACCGATCGGCAGATTGACCAAGAAGATGCCTCACCAGCTAATGGCGTCGGTGATGACTCCGCCTAGTACTGGTCCGAGCCCTGCGGACACCCCAGTGACCGCACCCCAGATCCCAAAGACCATCCCTCGCTCCTTGCCGTGGAAGCTCTGAGCCAGAAGAGCCAGCGACGTGGCGAACAGGATCGCCGCGCCGATGCCTTGGGCGCTGCGGGACACGATCAACATGATCGGCGACTGGGCTATCCCGCAGAGCAGCGACCCGAGGGTGAAGACAATCAGACCGACGGTGAACAGCAATCGGTGCCCGTAACGGTCGGCGAGCGAACCGGCAGCCAGGAGCACCGACGCCAAAGTCAGGGCATAGGCGTCGACGACCCATTGCAAGTCGCTGAAACTCGCGTGCAGACCGGACTGGATGGTCGGCAACGCGACGATCACGATCGTGATGTCCAACAACAACATGAAGGTGGCGGCGCATACCACCACCAGGGTCCACCACTTCTTTTCCATGACGTGCAGCTTGCGGTGCGAAGGGGCGGACCGCCACAGGTTTTAAGATTTCCGCATGCTTTCGACTCTGAAATTAGGATGGGTTGCATGGAATCCATCAATATTGATCTCCTGGACCGAAGGATCATTCACGCGCTATATGTCGACCCGCGGGCACCTTTCAGCCGCCTGGCTGACGTTCTTGGATCTTCCGAGCCGACTGTTTCCCGGCGCTACCGGCGATTGTTCAACGATCGCATTCTTCGTGTGGTGGGCCAGCTCGACCCTCAGCGGCTCGGCCAGTACGACTGGGCCGTCCGCATCCGTTGCGTACCGGGGTCCGCACCGACCGTAGCCGCCAAACTCGCGCAGCATCCGGGCACTTCTTGGGTGCAGCTGACCTCGGGAGGAACCGAGATCTTCAGCCTGATCCACTCACGCGAGGGCGAACAGCGAACTCCACTCCTGCTCAGCCAGCTCTCGGTCGGTCGCCAGGTCGTCGACTACGAGGCCTACTGCCTCCTCCACCTGTTCGCCACCGGATTGTCGGCTCCGCCTTGGCCGAGCAACCTCAGCCCAGCGGAGATTGCCCAACTCCTCCCTGCGGCACGGCACAGTCCGTCAATCGATCGCCCGAAGGCAAAGCTTCGGGACTCCGACTGGACGCTTGTCCAAGCCCTTGCGGACGACGGTCGCGCTTCGTATCGGCAGCTGGCAGCACGCACGCACTGGCACGAATCGACCGTCCGACGGCGAGTCGAAGAACTTATTGCCTCAGGCGTCCTGTTTTTTGACTTGGACCTCGACAGCGACGCCTTCGGGATCCGCTCTCAGGCCCTGTTGTGGATGTCTGTGGCCCCCCCAAACCTAAGAGACATCGGACAAGCCTTGGCGAGCCGCCCCGAGTTTGCCTTTGTCGCCGCCACCAGTGGCTCCACCAATCTTGTCGCGGCGCTGGTCTGCCCAGACGGCCGCTCGCTTTATAAGTACCTCACCGACGAAATGACCGCCCTTGATGGCCTTAGCCACATCGAAACCGCACCCGTGATGCAATTCGTCAAGATGCACGCCACCATGGCCCTGCGTCAACCGTGACGGGTGCGATGGTCGACCGGTCTCGGACCTCTCCCCGCGGGAGCGCGGGACGTCTATCGTCGTAGTGGCCGCTAGTTTCTGCCCAGAAGGCCTACGGGGACGCGGAGGTCCGACGTCGCGGAGTACTTCGGGTCGCCACGACGTTTGTCAGGTTGCCGCACGCGACTGAAGGTCGGAACGCGCGGTGCCGTTATCTGATCGATCTGCTTTGGCGTGCCCCGGTACGGCCCGGGGGTTGTGCCCGGCCATTCCGACGAGGGCAAAGGTGAAGGAGACGATGGCGAGGAAGACCCAGCCCGCGCCGTAGCTCGTGTGCGGCACGAGGTGCCCGAAGATGATCGGAACGAAGAAGCCGCCGATCGCCGCAAACGTGAGCATCAGACCAGTAGCCGAGCCAATTTGCTCGGCACGGATGTTGCTGACCATAGAAGGCACCGCCAACCAGGCGGCGAAGCCGAAGATGAGGAAGAAGCCGATGCCGATCCCGAGGGGCCAAAGCAAGATGTTGGGCACCACTGGGATGAGCGCCAACAAAGCGGCAATGGCGACCAGCGGTCCGACGACGAACATCCGCAGGTTCGTGCTGCGGTCGGCCAAGTGCCCTCCGAGCACGCTGCCCGGGATGCCGGCGAGGAGGATGAGGGCGGACAACAGCCCGCCCGCGGACGGGTCGAAGTGCCGATCTGTCGTCACGTACTCGCTGAACAACTGCGATGTGGTGAAGTAGGCGCCGTACCCGCCGAGAAGCGCTATGCCATAGATCCACAAGTCCCGTGTCATGAGCGCGGACCACAGGGCAGCGCGGTCGAACTTCATACCGCCGAGCGAGTGGCCGTCTTCGGGGAGCCGAAAGGCCACAACGGTCACCGCGGCGACCAGCAGCTCGAACACTCCTCCCAGGACCATCGAGGTGTGCCAGCCCTCAGAGCGCTGGACGTACAGCCAGACGTACAGGGCGAGCGCGGCTCCCGCGCTGAAGGCGGCGCCGCCGGTCACGCCGAGTGCAAAGGTGACCCCCTTTTCGCGGAACCAGACGACCATTGAGGCGGCGGTCATGGCAACGAACACCGACCCGCCGATGCCGCTAACGACTCGGAAGAAGGCGAGCTCGAAGTAGCTGTACGAGAGCCCGGACATTACGCCAGCGGCCCCCTGCACGAGGAGTCCGAGCACGAGAGTCCTCTTCATGCCGATCTTCGTGGCGAGCACGCCGCCTGGGATGTGCATCAACCCGTAGCCAACGATGTACAGCGAGATAAGGAGGCCGAGCGACCCGAGCCCCACCTTGAACTCGGCGCCGATTAGGGGGAATGCCGCGGCGACGTCGAACCAGTTGAGCGTGAGGGCAACGATGCCGAGACTGACCACGGCGAGCATGGGCCAGCGGGCGGCACCTTCGTGGGCGCCGACGGATGTCATGGGTTGTCCCCTATCGGCAGCGCCTTCCGGTGGCCAGGATGGGACAGGCCGTTGGGCGCTGGCAGCGTTCCCGTAGGGCTCTATGCCGGTTACAGGTAAGAGTAGCCTAGGCCGGTGGGCCCCAGCTCTGCCGCTCGGAGCGGCGATGGTTGCATAGGGCCCGGGCAATCCGCGCTGAGCGTCGTAGCTCGGCCGGGAATGCCCTTAGGGTAGCCCGTGCCTACCCGCGTCGGCTTCGTCGGGCGCCAGAGTGAGCTCAGTGTCCTCGATGAACGGCTCGCCGCCGCTCGGACGGGCGATCCCCAGGTCGTCTATCTGGAGGGTGAGGCAGGGGCCGGTAAGTCGACCTTGCTTTCACGCTTCCTCGGTTCGCTTTCGGGCCCTGTGGTGCTCGAGGTTGGTGGGGACGAGGCAGAGACATCGCTCACGTACGGCGTCGTCGACCAGCTGCTCCCGGGGCGTTCGACGGAGCCGGGAGCGGACCCGATGGCCGTGGGTGCCCGGCTGCTGGACCTGTTCGACCAGTTGCAAGGCGGTGGCCAGGTCGTAGTGCTCGTCATCGACGACTTGCACTGGGCCGACCGACCGTCTTTGCGTGCGGTTTTGTTCGCCCTGCGGCGGCTCCGTGCGGACAAGGTCTTGGCCGTCGTGGCAACTCGACCCGGGGGGCTAGCCGACCCAGGTTGGGCAAGGTTCGTGGCCGGTGACTCACGTGTCACGCACGTCCCCCTGGGCGGTCTTAGCTCGGGCGACCTCACCGACCTGGCCAGCGCGCTGGGTTTGGGCGCCTTGTCGCCCCGGGCAGCGTCTCGACTGGCAACGCACACGCAGGGCAACGCTCTGTACTGTCGGGCTTTGCTCGACGAGATCGGGCTTGTCGGTTTGAGCGCGGGGGACGGCGGGCTGCCGGCACCACGAAAGCTGTCCGCCCTGATCCTCGCCCGCGTAGCGGCGCTCCCGCCCACAACGCAAGCACTCTTGGCCGCTGCCTCGGTACTGGGCCAGCACGCGCCGGCGTCGTTGATCGTCTCGGTCGCTCAGTTACCTAACGCCCGCCACGATATGGACGCCGCTGTTGGTGCCGGCTTATTGCGCGAGGACCTTGGGCGGTCCGAGCTGAGTTTTACCCATCCGCTCTACCGGGCCGCCATCTATGACGATCTCAGTCCTGCGGTCCGCCGGGGACTGCATGCCCGCGCCGCGGCCGTAGTTGTCGGCGGCCAGCGCCTGGCACAGCAGGTGGCGGCTGCCGTTGGACCGGACGAGCAGCTAGCCGGCGAGCTGGAGTCGGCCGCGCTGGTGGACGCCGACCTTGGCGACCTGGTCGCGGCGGCGTGGGCGTTCGAGCGTTCGGCCTACCTGTCACCCGATGCCGGGCAGCGGGAGCGACGACTGCTCGACGCCGCTGGAGTGCAGCTCATTGCGGCGGACAACGCCGGTGCAGCGCGGACGCTGGCAGCCTGCCGTGGCAGCAGCGCTCGGCGTGACGCGCTGTCCGGGTTGCTGGGCGTCTACACCGGGTCGCTCGATGCCGGGAACCGCCTCTTAGCGGCATGGGAGAGCCATGATCCGGGAACGGAGCCGGAGATCGGGGCGCGGGCGGCGACAACGCTCGCGAACTGGATGGTCATCTCCGGCCGCTCTGACGAGGCGCTCGTGTGGGCTGATCGAGCCGTCGAAGGCACTCTCCCAGGGTCGGCGCTGCACACCCGGGCTCGCGTCGCGCAGGCATTTGCCTTGTCCGCTGCAGGTCGGAGCGCCGACGGGCTGGCGGCGCTGGACTTGCTCCCGGCGTCCGAGAACGAAGTGCAGGCGGCAGCGACCGACGCCGTGATCATGCGGGGCATGCTGAAGCTCCACGTTGACGATCTGGCGGGTGCCATCGCGGACCTCGGCGTCGCTGCCGCCCGGCTCCGTAACGGCTTGCCCGCCAGCTACCCGGGCATGTGCTTGTCGGATCTGAGCGACGCGCACTTCCGCCGCGGCGACTGGGACGCGGCGGTGACCTACGCACAGCTGGCCACCTCGCTGGCCATGGACACCGACCGCCCTGTAGACCTAGCTCGGGCGCACGCCCGTGCCGCCCAGGTTCTCGCCTTCCGCGGGCAGTGGGCCGCCGCCGATGCGCACGCAGGAGCGGCGCGGGCGGCGGCTCAGCGCTTCCCCCGGATGCTGACCATCGCTGCTGCCGCCATGGCGGCCACATCGTTGGCCTTCGCCCGAGCCGACTGGGCGGGCGTGATCAAAGCCGCCGAGCCGGCGCGGGAGGCCGGCCCCCCTATCGCCGGCGGCCTGCCGGGCATGCTCAATTGGAGAGCGTTCGAGGCCGACGCCCTCGTGGGCCTGGGACGGCTAGGGGACGCCCAGCGCGCCCTCGACGAGTTCGGTTCCGCGGTCTCCCACAGCGGACCGGGCTCAGCGGAGCTTGCCCTGACCCGATGCCGGGGCAACCTGGCCGCGGCCATGGGTGATGAGTCGGGGGCGGGGCGCGCCTTCTCGCAGGCCCGCTCGATCACGACGATGGCGCCCATGCCGTTCGAGGTCGCCCTTTTGAACCTCGACGACGGCCGCCGTCTGCACGGGTTCGGGCGTGGCCCGCAGGCCGTCGCCCGTCTCGAGGAGGCACACGAGGCGTTCTCCCACCTAGGAGCGGACCCTTTCGTGCAGGCGTGCGCGACAGAGCTCGCCACCCTGGATGTCACGGCGACTGCCCAGGGCCCTGCCGCCGTCCTCGGGCTCAGCCGGGCCGAGCTGGCCGTGGCCCGACTGGTCGCTACTGGGTTGACCAACCGGGAGGTGGCCAGCCAGCTCTACGTGTCAGTGAAGACAGTGGAGTACCACCTCCGCAACAGCTATATGAAGCTCGACATCACTTCCCGCCGCGCTCTGACGGCCCTTCTTCGCTGACGGGCCGCATCCGCTCAGCAACTAGGCCCGCGGCGGGCCAACCGGGCGGCGGTTAGGCCTGGGCAAAAAACTAGGGTCGGACCTAGGGTCACGCCCTAGGGACAAGACCGAGCTGTCGGCGTTGACTAAGAGCCATGGACAGCTCACCAACGCCGGGACAAACCGTTCGTCTTCGTCTCGAGATCGACCGGGCATCCGACGGACGGCTCGAAGGACGGATAACCACCGACGGCGCTGACGCCTGGAGCCCGTTCTCTGGCGTGCTCGAGTTGCTCAAAGTGCTCGAGGAGCATACCTAGCCCCATCGCGAGCCGCGCTCACAAGTGCCCACAAGGGGCAAGTACTTAGCCAAAAAGGAGTCAGCCATGAAGATCAAGACGGACCAACCAAATGCAGGGGGCGGGCTACTTCGCCGGTCAGTCAACGGACGGGTACTGGGCGGCGTCGCCGCCGGGTTCGCCAAGCATTTTGGGTTCGACGTTACGTATGTCCGGCTCGCCCTGGTCGTGTTGTCGTTTATCGGAGGTGCGGGCATCCCTTTCTATCTAGCTGCTTGGCTGTTGGTCCCCGAGGAAGGCTCCAACATCGCGATCGTCGATGCCATGCTGGCCCGCACCGGCGGTCAGCCCTCATGAAAGAGCCCGGCACGGCACCGACTCTTCCGACATCGAGTGGGCGCCCTTCGTCGGCGCCAGCTCCTGCTGGCGATAATCCCCGCCGGCCGCGCCTGGTCCTGTGGGCCGCGGGCGTTATCGCCCTGGTCGGTTTGGTGGGCGGAGGAGCAGCATCCTCGCACCTGACCTCGTCACTGAGCGACTATGACGCTCCAGGGTCTGCCGTCGTATTGGCCCAGCACCAGATCCAACGGGCCACGGGCGCCAACCCAGAAGAGGGTTACGAACTTGTCGTCCGCACCGCCACGCCGATCGGAGAGTCCTCGGCGCTGCCCGCCCGAGTGGGGACGGTAGTCGCCCTTCTCCGGGCGCGCCCAGAGATCAAAAGCGTGCTCGATTATGCCAACACCGGGGACCGGACAATGATCTCCAAGGACGGGACGCTTACCGTCGTTGTGGCAACAGTTGGTGCCGTTCAAGAGAAGCAGGCTGTAGCCGGCCTTCAGAGCGCCATCGCCGCACAAACCTCGTTGAAGGGCAATGTGTGGTTGGGGGGGCCCACGGTCGCCGATGTCCAGATCGCAGCAGTGTCGTCCCAGGACCTGGGGCGGGCGGAACTCCTGGCGTTCCCGTTCCTGGTCCTTTTGCTCTTCTTCGTGTTCCGTGGCCTCCGGGCCGCCGCCGTCCCTCTCATCGGCGCCCTGTTCGCCATAGCGGTCACCTTGGGCGCCATGGGCATCGTCATGGTTGCTCTGCCGTTATCGGTATTCGCCCTCAACCTGGTGATCGCGCTGGGGCTGGGCCTCTCGGTCGACTTCAGCCTCCTGGTCGTGTCGCGTTTTCGCGAGGAATTTCGCCGCCACGGTTCGGTCGACGCCGCTTTGGCCACCGTCAGGCGCACGGCCGGCCATACCGTACTTTTCAGCTCGGTCACTATCGCGGCTGCGATGATGACCCTCGCCATCTTCCCCGAGCGCTTCGTCTACTCCATGGGGATAGCGGGTGCGATCGTCGTACTGGCGGCTGGTGCTTTCGCCTTGCTTGTGCTCCCTTCGCTATTGGCGATCGGCGGGGAGCGTATAAGTGCGCCTTCGCAGCGGCGCCCTCCTGTTGTGGCCGCTGAGGCGGGGAAGAGGGGCCGCTGGTATGGGGTGGCGACGTTCGTAATGCGCAGACCGGTCGTCTGGGCTACCGCAGCAGTACTGGTGCTGTTGGTCCTCGCCGCACCGTTCCTGCGTGTGTCGTTCACGGGTGGCGATGCCAGCGCCCTGCCGACGAGCAGTTCCGCCGGCGCCGCCTACCAGCTTGTGCAAACCAACTTCAGTGCCTTTTCTGAAGCACCCGCCGGCCTTTTGGTCGACTCGGGCCAGATGACGCCGGCGCGCCTCGCTACATATGGCGCTGCTGTGGCCAAGGTCCCAGGCGTTAAGGCCGTCGCGACGTTCCAACATCTCGGAGGGCCACTGTGGGAATCGGACGTGGCGCTGACCGCAGCGCCCCTGTCTACGGCCGCACAAAGTACCGTAAGGACGCTCCAATCGCTCCAGGGCCCGGGACAGGTCACCGTTGTCGGCCAGACGGCATCGTTCTTGGCCCTGCAGAAGAGCCTCGGGTCAGATCTCCCGATCGTGCTCGGGTTGATCATCCTCATCGCCTTGGTGGCCCTCTTCGTCATGACGCGATCGCTCGTGCTCCCGATTATGGCCGTCGTGATGAACATGTTGACGATCGGGGCTGCGTTCGGAGCGCTCGTGTGGGGGTTCCAATGGGGGAACCTCAAGCATGTGTTGGGTTTTACGGCACCGGGTGCTCTGCAGTCGACCTCATTGATCATCATCCTCGCCGTCGTGTTTGGGCTGTCGACGGACTACGGCGTGTTCCTCCTGGGGCGCATCAAAGAGGAGCATGAAGCCGGGGCCGACCCAGGCCAAGCGGTGGCTGTCGGCATCGAGCACACCGGGGGGATCGTGAGCGCGGCGGCGTGCTGCCTGGCTTTGGCAGTCGGTGCGCTCATGCTCTCGCGGTTGGTGTTCGTGAAGGAGCTCGGGCTCGGGGTGGCCTTCGCTGTCGTCCTCGACGCCACAATCGTTAGGGGACTGCTAGTGCCCGCTCTGATGAAGCTCCTCGGTCCCGCGAGCTGGTGGTCTCCTGCGTCCCGCCGAAAGGTCCCAGTACCCCCTATCGTCCCGCCGACGCCGGTCCTCGTGCTCGACCCCGTCGTTCATGCCGACATCCCGGCTGTGAAATAGGGGCCCGTGCTTTCAATGTCCAGTTTCCGGCCCTTCTACAACGCCGCCACCGGGGAGTGGGTGGAGTACACGGCCACCGCCCGGGACAACGACGGAGCGCTCGTCCGCTTCAACTGGCGCAGCGTGCCCGGTGGCGTGGTCACCGAGCACGTCCACCCAAGACAGGAGGAACGTTTTATCGTGAACTCGGGCGAGGCCCATTTCACCCTGGACGGTGAGGCCCGTGTTGCGCGAGCCGGTGACACCATCACCGTGCCGGCCAGCGCCCGCCACTCTGAAGGAAACGAAGGGCCGGCCGATGTCGAGGGGGAGGTCGAGCTCCGGCCTGCATTGCGGTCGAAGGAGTTCCACGAAGCCATCGCCGGCCTCGTGGCCGACGGGGCGACCACGTCCAGGGGTGCGCCGAAGAACCCGCTCCAGCTCG
>DATKHZ010000416.1:0-10557 GCA_035509995.1 Acidimicrobiales bacterium
CGGGCAGCCGGCCGTCCGGGCCCGGCCCCGCGGCGAGGATCCGCTGTGAGTTACGCACGCAATGAAGGGCCAAGTTCTGCACCATCCCCTTGGCCACAGTGCCCGTCTCGGGCCCGATAACGATGGAAGGGCGAGCGGCGCCGAAGTCCCAGCTCCATAGGTTACGGAACCAGACCGTCGGAAGGACGTCGAGCGGGGCCGGATCTGGGCCGACATTCTCTACTTCGATCTGCCACAGGATGTCTTCGGGCAGGTGCTTAGCCCACGTCACCGTGACGACGAAGTAGCGGCCGGCATCGAAGATCCCGGTGTCCACGAGCTCGTACTCCGGGTCGTTGCGGCCCCTACGGGCGTTCTCGGCTACGAGATCCTCGTACGGGAACCTCGCCTGAGGGTAGTGGTAGCGCCACTGCAGCCAACTTGAAGTCGGCGTCGCGTCGAGGTACCACCAACATTCCTTCGCATCTTCGCCGTGGTTGCCCTGAGAGTTCGTGAGCCCGAAGGGGCGTTCTTTCAGGAAGGGGTCCTGCCCGTTCCACAGGCTGAGGCCGAGGCAGACCTCCTGTTGGTCGTCGCAAATGCCGGCCATGCCGTCCTCGTTCCAGCGGTAGGCCCGTGAAATGGCGTGCTCCCAAGGGAAGTACGACCAGGCATTGCCGTCCGGCGAATAGTCTTCACGGACGGTCCCCCAGGCCCTGTCGGCAAGGTAGGGGCCCCATCTTCGCCACGGGACACCGGAAACGTCGGCCTCTTGCAGCCGTCCCCACTCTGCTCCTATCGCCGCAACCGGCTCGTTCGGTCGGGCTTGTCCCGGGTGAGCAACGTCGGGTCGGGCAGCCCTTGGTTGGCCTCCTGTGGTGCTCATACGTCGCCATCTTGCCAGATCTGAGCAGGTAGCAAGGGGAACGGAGTCCCAAGTTGGCACCTCGCGGTGCCATTTGTTGCTCCAGTTGTGCCTCCGGGATGCCGAAGTTACGAGCTTGTACGGGGTAATACTTGACTTAGCGCGCGATACCGTCTCTAATGATGTGTTTAGACAGTGCGAAATCTTCCCAACTTCCCCCGCACGCCTAGGAGGTAGCAATGAACAGATCTCAGCTTGTAGAAGAGATAGCAAGTACTACAGGGCTTACGAAGCGCCAGGCCGAAGAGGCCGTCGACGCCTTCGTAGGGACAATCGGTGACCAAGTCAGGTCCGGGACCAAGGTGACGATTTACGGTTTCGGAAGCTTCAACCCGACGGCACGCAAGGCACGTACAGGCCGCAACCCGCGGACCGGCCAGCCCGTCAAGATCGCAGCATCCAAAGGCATCCGTTTCAGCCCGGCCACCGGCTTCAAGGCCGATCTCAACAGCAAGAAAGCCGCACCCAAGAAGGCTGCACCCGCCAAGAAGGCGGTCCCTGCGAGGGCTGCCGCAAAGGCACCTGCCGCCCGGTCAACTGCCCGGGCCACAGCCACCAGAGCGGTCAAGGCCGCCCCGGCAGGCAGGGCTTCCAAGGCCGCTGCGGCCAAAACGACCGGCCGCAAGTCAGTTGCCGCAAAGGCTCCGTCACGGCCCGTTGGCCGCCCGCCCAAGAAAGTCGCTGCGGCAGTGAAGGTTGCTGCCAAGAGAACGGCTCCAGCGAAGGCGGCTGTCAAGAAGGTCGTCGCGAAGAAGGCCGTAGCCAAGAAGGCCGTCGCGAAAAAGGCTGCCGTCAAGAAGGTTGTCGCCAGGAAGGTTGCGCCGGCCAAAGCAGCCGTCAAGAAGGTCGCTGCGAAGGCCAGCAAGGCAACCAAAGCTGCGAAGACGACCAAGGCTCCTGCAAAGTCTGCTAGGGCCGCCAAGCGATAGTCTCCCCACCCAACCAAAGTGCCTCTCCTGTAAGGGAAAGGGGGCTGCAGAAGTCCCGTCCACCCTACAGGAAGGCACTTTTTGGTTTAAATGGGTACGGTTCAAATGGTCGCCGGCCGGTCTTGTTTCAGCGGCCGGTCCCGACGTTGCCCTTGCGCTTTAGGACCACGTAGTCGGTGAAGTGGACCGTGCGGAAGTCGTTGAGCAGATAGTTCTGCAGCGACGGCACTTCCCATGGGATCCTGCGTTCCTGATAGGCAAGCGCAAGGACTACGTAATCGGCGTGTTCCAGGGCGTCGAGCCAGGTCTTGACCGTGGCCGGGGATTCGGCTTTCGCCGAACTAGCTGGGTAACCGCCGTCTGAGCTGATCGTGGTGCCGAAGGCGTCGGTTACCGCGGTGCAGCCTGGCACCGTGGAGCTGAAGCGGTCAGCCAGTAACAAAGTGGGTGCATCGTCGCCCAGTACGCAAGCGCCGGCGGGCACAAAACGGTGGATAAGGGCCACGTCCGGCAGGCCACCGCGGCTGGCTCGGACGACCTGGACGGCGTGGACGGCGCCGGCGAGCAGTACGACGGCTGTCAGGACGGCGGCCGTTGTGGGGGCGCGCAAGGCGACGCGGCCAGCGGCCAACCCCAGCATCAAGGCCAGGAAGGGCCCGAAGAAGGCCGCATAGTGGTAGTAATACGCGGCGGGAGTGGCCAACGCCGTGCCCGCGAACACGACGGTGGCGATCGCTACGGCATCGAGGGCCGTGAACGAGCTGGCGAGGAGCGCGCGGGTCGGATGGCCGTGGGCCTTCAAGCGCCCGGCGGCGTAACCGCCGACGACCAGCACGACAACCGCTACGGCAAGGAGAAGGGCCAGGGCGCGCTCGTTGGGGTCGGGCAACGGGGTGGGTACCTTCGATGGCGGCGAGCCAACGAGCGAGGTGAGGCGGTCAAAGATCGAGGGTTCGACACCCGCGGTGCGCGTGAGCTGGGTGACGACCACGTCGTGGACGAAGGCACTGGGGGCGAGGACGAAAAACGGCCCACACACCACGGCAAAGGACCCCGCGGTGCCCGCCAGGAAAGGGACGAGCCGCCGGCGCGTTGGCGAGGCCAGGAGCGCAGCCGTCACCACCACAAAAGGGAGGAGCGCGAAGGCCTTGCACGAGCCGGCAAGACCGAAAAAGGCGCCGCCCACCACTAGTCGGCCGGTGCGCCCGGTCAGCCCGTCGCCCTCGAAGACGGCCGCGAGCCCGAGCAGGCACAAAGTCACACAGAATGGCTCGAGCATCACGGTGCGCTGGTCGATCAGGCAGACGGGGTATACCGCCATGGCACCGCACGCGACGGCAGCGGTAAGGGCGCCGCGGTGGCGCAACATCAAGCCGAGCGCCACTACACCAACGGTTTCGACCAGCGGGACGACAACACGGGCGGCCGCAAAAGCCGTAGCGGTACCCGCGGAGCGGGACAGCAGAGCAAACGGGAGCATGGCCACGGGCACACCCGGGGGCTGGTCGTCTACGAAGTTACGGTACGGGAAAATCCCATGGGCAAGACGGACCGAGGTGCCGAACCACACGCCGTCGTCGTACTCGAGGTACTGGTGCAGCTCCCGTAGCCCGAAGAGCTGGTACCAGCCCACAGCGAGGCTGAAAGCAGCGGCCAGCCCCACAACAAGTGCGCTGACCGAAGGGCGACGAGCCTGCAACCCGGCGGGGACGCGGTCCGTCAAGGCATCCCTGAACCGAGAACCGCCGTAATGGGCCAAGTTGCTCTAGGGCGTAACCGCCGCCATGTCCGCGGGGAAATCGACGTCCCAGGCCAAACCTGGGTCGTGGACAACCCGCCAACGCACCCCGGTTCGCTGGGCCTCATTTTGATGGCGCAAGAACGAGCCCGGTCCATAGGAAAAAGTGAAGCCGCATTGAGCCGGCAGGCTGATCACATTGGTGCCGTCGAGATGGCGGTCCGGGACGAGAGCTATCCCGTCGATATCCGCTAACCAGCCGAGTTGTGTTGCGAGAGGGAGGTCACCGTGCGCGACTATTAATCGCTCGAAACCCTCGGCACCGAGTTGCGCAACAGCGGTACCGACCGCGCCGTTGAGACCGAGCCCGGGCTCGAGCAGGGCACGGGCGCCGAGGTTTTCGGCCCAAGCCGCAACTTCGAGGTCATCACATACGACTATTACGGGCAGCGGCCGCGAGGCGCTTATGACGTGCTCAGCCATTTCGCGCGCGAGGGCGGCCCGTTGTTCGGGGCGCAGGACCGAGGCCAGCCGCATCTTTGCGTTGGAAAAAGCCTTGACAGGGATGACGACAGCGGCCCTGCCCTGCGCGCCGGAGCTCACCCGGCCATCTTATAGGGGCCCTGGGAGTGCCGGTCACTGGGCTCGGCCCGGTGGGCACGGGGAAGATCGCCGTAATCGGGCCTCGTTGGTGCCGATCTTGGTAGCGTGAGGCCATGCGAGTGGCGTTCGGGACGGACGAAACCACCCCCGTAACCGAGGAGCTGAAGGACGACCTGGTTCACCTGGGCCACGATCTCGTCGTGGTCGCCGACCCGCTCCGCTGGGCCGAGGCAGGCCGGGCGGTCGGGGAGGCTGTGGCCGCTGGCGCGGCTGACGTGGGCGTTGTTTGTTGTTTCACGGGCACTGGCGTGGCTATGGCCGCCAACAAGGTCCCTGGCGCACGAGCGGCGCTTTGCATCGACGCCGAAACAGCGCGAGGCGCACGTCAATGGAACGACGCCAACGTCCTGGCGCTGAGCCTTCGGCTCACCACGGCAGAACTTGGCCACGAAGTGATAGACGCTTTCTTCAGGAGCGCCCCTGATGGTTCGGAAGCCGACCAGATAGCGCTTCTGGCGTAGGGTGTAGCGGATGGCGAGCAGCGGGGCCCGCTACGGGACGCCGCCAACGTTGGCTTTCGAAAGCGACGCATGGGCGGCTGGGCACGAAACGGTCGTAGGTGTCGATGAAGTTGGGCGCGGTGCTTGGGCAGGGCCGCTGATGGTGGGGGCTGCGGTCCTACCCCGGGGCCGGCGGATCTACGGGGTGCGAGATTCGAAAATGCTCCCCGAAGAGCGCCGCGAAGCCCTTTTCGACCGGGTTGCCGGCTGGTGCTCGGCTTGGGCTGTCGGGGCTGCGACCCAGCCGGAGTGCGACACCCTGGGTATGGCCGAAGCGCAACGGTTGGCGGCGAGGCGCGCTTTGGAGGGCCTGGGAATGGTGCCCGACCTGGTGCTGATCGACGGGAAATGGGACTTTGTCGGGACCGGCAACACGGTGAGGATCGTGCGGGGAGACGCTCTTTGCCTTTCGATAGCGGCCGCCTCCATGCTCGCCAAGGTCACCCGCGACCGCCACATGAGGGCTATCGCTCCGAACTACCCGCACTACGAGTTCCAGGACAACAAGGGGTACCCGTGCTGGCGTCACAAGATGGCGCTACAGGCCTACGGGCCATGCGCCATCCACAGGCGCACCTGGGTGTTCATGGACGGCCTCAGCTGGGATATGCGTACCCACCGTGAGGGCGATACCGACGAGGAGCCCGCGCAAGGCGCAGAGACGGAGCGAGACGAGTGATAATCCAGGTTGAGGGCCTACGGAAGTCCTTTGGTCCCGTCGAAGCATTGCGGGGCGTGGACTTCTCTGTGCCCGAGGGAAAGGTGCTTGGCCTTCTCGGTCCCAATGGTGCCGGCAAGACCACGGCGGTGCGAATCCTGACCACTCTGCTGGAGCCCAGCAGTGGCCGGGCGACGGTTTGCGGTTACGACGTATCGCACCAGGCGGCCGCGGTGAGGCGCGTCATCGGCCTTGCCGGGCAGGCGACGGCGATCACTCCGGACCTGACAGGCTTTGAGAACCTGGAGATGGCAGGGCGCCTGTACCACCTGGGCAAACAGACGTCTCGCCGCCGTGCCGGCGAGCTTTTGGAACGCCTCGACCTGGCCGACGCCGCCACGCGCCCGGCCAAGACCTATTCGGGCGGAATGCTGCGGCGCCTCGACCTGGCGGCGAGCCTTATCGGCCAACCGAGGGTCCTTTTCCTGGACGAACCCACCACCGGCCTCGACCCCCGCAGCCGCGTGGGGATGTGGGCGATCATTCGTGAGCTTGTTGCCGGCGGGACGACCCTTTTGCTCTGCACCCAGTACCTCGACGAAGCGGACGAGCTTGCCGACAACATTGTGGTCATCGACCATGGCCTGGTAATTGCATTGGGTACGTCGGGGGAGCTGAAAGACCGCATCGGCGGCGACGTCGTGGAGTTCTCCGTGACCGATCGCGCCAAGCTGCAGGCCGCTGTCGAGGCTGTGTCCGCCCTCGGCGAAGGGGCGCCGGTCGTGGACAATGATGATCGCCGTGTCCAGGTTCGGGCCGGGGGGCGAGGCTCGCAAGTACTGGTAGAGGTCGTGCGCAGCCTTGACACCGCGGGTGTGGCAACGGCGGGGCTGGCGCTTCGCCGGCCCTCCCTCGACGATGTGTTCATGACCCTGACGGGCCACGCTGCCGAGGAGGCCGACGGGGACGGTGCAGGCGCGGGCGGCGCTAAGGGTCGCAAGGGCGGGCGCGCAAGGCGCGCTCCAGGAGGAGGGCAGTGATGGCGAGCACCGATTTGACCGCGGCTGTTAGCACGACGTTCGAGCTCACCGATCCCGGGCTTGCGCAACGGGCCCGCTGGGTGATCGAGGATTCGCTTGTCATGACAAAGCGAAACTTGATCGTCTGGTGGCGTGTACCCGCCTACATCTTTTTTACCGTCGTACAGCCTGTCATGTTCACCCTGCTCTTCCGTTACGTCTTCGGCGGGGCGATAAAGGTCCCCGTCCCGGGCGGTTACGTCGATTATCTGATCCCCGGCATCATCGCCCAAACCGCCGGCTTCGCATCCTTCAGTACGGCTATCGGCCTTGCCAGGGAGCTCCAACGAGGCGGGATAGACCGGATAAGGAGCATGCCCACTGCGCGCTCGGCGTTCCTTATCGGACGCCTGACCGCAGATACGCTCCGATTGCTCTTGACCATCTTGGTGATGGTCGGGGTCGGCTATGCGGTCGGTTTCCGTTTCAGTGGCGGGTTTGGTGGTGCTATTGGGATGATCGCGTTGTCGGCTCTTCTCGGTCTCGCCGTATGTTGCGTTTCTGCTTACATCGGCCTCGCTGTTAAAGACGAGGAAGCCGTGCAGGCCTTCGGGCTCATCTGGGTGTTCCCTTTGACGTTCATCTCGTCTGCCTTCGTCCAAATCCAGACGATGCCATCGTGGTTGCAGGGCTTTGCTCGCCACCAACCCTTCACCGAGGTGATCGACGCGCTCCGGCTCCTCGCGCTCGGCCAACGCGTCCAACCGGTGATCGGCCAGAGCCTGAGCTCTTCGGTGCTGCAAAGCGTCGCCTGGCTTCTGGGAGCGATCATCATTTTCGTACCACTCGCGACGCGGGCCTACAGGCGGGCTTAAAGCTCTCTGGTGCCGTCGCCCGACCGTCCGCCAGAGCGCGGCGTGCACGACCGGGGTGACCCAAACCCCTACGTCCAAGAGCGCGGCGTTCAAGACCGCGGCACCGGTGGTGCCATCGCCAAGGCGCTCGCGCGCGCGGCGGGTGGCCTGCCAAACCACGAGGACCGGCCTGAACAACTGGCCATGGCGGAAGCGGTCGGCCAGGCGATCGAGCGTCATCGCCATTTGGTCGTGCAGGCCGGTACTGGGACCGGCAAGAGCCTGGCGTACCTCGTGCCTGCCCTCGCGCTGGGCGCAAGGGTAGTCGTCTCTACGGCCACCAAGGCGTTGCAGGACCAGCTGGCGGGGAGAGACCTGCCGCAGCTGAGCCGTTCGCTCGGCGTGCGTTTCACTTTTGCCGTCTTGAAAGGCCGTTCCAACTACGTCTGCCTCCAGCGGGTAGCAGAACTCACGAGTGGGGATCCTGGAGCCGAGCAGATGCAGCTCGGCGAGGGGGGTTCGCGATCGCAAGCCGGCGTGGGGCCGCTGGGGCGTGAGGTGCTCCGGCTCGCCGCGTGGGCGTCTGGTCCTAAGAAGGCGACTGCGGATAAGAAAGGCAGTGCCGGGCTGCTTGTTTCCGGCGACAGGGCGGAGCTTGCCTGGGAGCCGAGCGAGGCAGCATGGGCACAGGTGAGTACAGGTTGGCGCGAATGCCCTGGCGCGGCACAGTGCCCGTCGGGAGGGGAGTGCTTTGCCGAGGCTGCCCGCCGGCGTGCCGGAGAGGCCGATGTCGTTGTGGTCAACACGCATCTTTATGCAACCTCGCTCTCGATCAAGGAGGCCGAACTGCTCCCCCCTCACGATCTGGTCGTGTTCGACGAGGCCCACGAGCTGGAAGACATCGTTTCGGCCGCCTTCGGTTTCGACCTCAGCCAGGCGCGCCTGGTCGCGCTGGCGCGTTCGGCGCGTGCTCTGGTCGCTGACGCGTCGGTTGCTGGCGACGTGGAAGATGGCGCAACCCTGCTGGGCGGTGTGCTTCGCCCACACCGCGACCTGGCTCTCGTGCGGCCGATCGACGACGACGTCGCCGGAGCGCTCGGCCTCGTGAGGGAGCGCGCAAGCCGGTTGCTGGAGGAGCTTCGCAAGGCCGGCCGTGCTTCTGATGGGGCCCCTGAACCACGACGCTTGCGGGCGCAAAAGGCAGTGTCCCACTTAATTGATGACGTCAGCGAAATTCTCGAACTCCCGGATAGCCACATCGCCTGGGTGGAAGGCCCCGAACATGCGCCGGTGTTACGGGTGGCGCCGATAGATGTGGGCGGGGCCCTCACCGAGCGGCTCTGGAAAGGAGAAGGCGCACCCACCGCTGTCCTCGCCAGTGCCACTATCCCGCCGCGTCTCGGCGAGCGGCTCGGGCTTTCGGCAGGTTCATACGACGAGATCGACGTGGGCAGCCCTTTTTCCTACAAGGACCAGGCGTTGCTTTATTGCCCCGTTCACCTGCCCGATCCGAGGGCGGCCAATTTCGAAGCTGCCATGCACGAAGAACTGGTCGCGCTCATCGAGGCGTCCCAGGGCAGGGCGCTTGCGCTTTTCACCAGCTGGCGGGCCATGCAGGCGGCCGCGGAAGTAGTGCGCGGCCGTACCCCTTGGAAAATCTTTACGCAGTCCGACCTGCCCAAGCCCAAGCTCGTGGCGGAGTTCACGTCCGACGAGCATTCGTGCCTGTTCGCGACCATGGGTTTCTGGCAGGGTGTCGACGTCCCGGGACCGTCGCTGTCCTTGGTCACAATTGACCGGATCCCGTTCCCGCGCCCCGATGACCCGCTGCTGCGGGCGCGCCGAGCCGCTCTGGGCTCGCGCGCTTTCGAACTGATCGATGTGCCACGTGCGGCCACCCTGCTCGCTCAAGGCGTCGGTCGGCTCGTGCGCACGAGGGAGGACCGCGGCGTCGTCGCCGTCTTAGACAGAAGGCTTGGGAAGGCGCCATACCGTTGGCACCTGGTCCACGCTCTCCCACCGATGCGGCGGACCCGGTCGAGAGCCGAGGTCGAGGTCTTCCTTGCTTCTTTGCGACCGGGTACTGCGAGCCGCTGAGATCTGGGTTTCCGCCGTTTCCTGGATCACCGATCGATCGCCAGACGTGGCCTAGGCTTCTGGACACGTCAGATCTGCACCGAAAACGGCTTGGTGACTAATAAGGGCGCCGGGTGCAAGTTCTTTGTGCTTATAACTCTGGGTATTGGTGATGTGCCTGGCATTGTCGCCTCCCTCAACGAAAGGTGGGCTCAATGACCGGTCTCAAAACTGCTGGAAGGCGCTTGGCAACTCCCAGCATCGCCATACTCTGCGTGGCCTCGTTGCTAGCGGGGTGCGGTGGTGCCATGGCGGCTCCGACCGCGAGCCCGCAACCGGCGACGAGCCCTAGGTTGGCGGCGAACGCCAAGCCTGCGGTGAAAGCCAGGTTGGCGGTGAGGGGGAATCCTGCGGTGAACGCCGAGTTGGACGCGGCTGCCAAGACGACGTCGACCACTAGCCCATCCAAGGCACCCGGCGGTGGTGACAAGTCGAGTGGCAGCGGCGCGCTCCCTGTGGACGTGGGCAATCCTCATGCGAAGTCGAGCGCGAGCGTGACCTTCACGCCGAAAACCGTCGTTATCAGCCCCAGTGAGGTCAGCAGCAGCCTTCGCTCCGTCTCCTCCGACGGGTCGACGTACACGTTCTCCAACAGTTCCGGTGCGCTGGGCAACGTCGCGCCAGGGAAGGTAATGTTGCTCGAGGGCTTCGATGCTGCCGATGTGACCCGCGTGCAACATTCCGGGAGCTCGCTCGTGGTCTCTACGGTCCCAGCAGAGCTGTCGGACATTATCCAGTCGGGAAGTATCCACGTCGATTCCCCCCCGGATTACAGCGAAGCTTTCGGTACCGACACCAGCTCGGCCTCGGGCCCGAGTGCGTCCACGGCGGCTTGGTTGCCCACGGTCGGTGGGGGACGAGCCTTGCGCCTTCCGGTCGTGCTCGATGAAGCGCGTGTAGGAGCGGCGGCCCAGCCCGAAGCCGTGCTCGACGCTCCGCGCCTGAGCGCCGCGGCCCGGCCCGAAGCCGTGCTCGACGGGTTGACCGGTCATGGTTGGCAGTACACCGGCCACGACCCAACTGGCAAGCTCACGTACTCGATATCCCTCGCCGGCGCGGCCGACGGGCTCCACGCCTACGGTGGTTTCTGCTATTCGAGCGACGGATCCGGAAATGTCTCGGGGACCTGTGGCGGCCCGCTATCTCTCAGTGGACA
>DATKHZ010000417.1:0-3030 GCA_035509995.1 Acidimicrobiales bacterium
CGCCTCTGGCCCATGTCCTGTGGACGCGCGTAATGCGCTACGACTCCGCTGACCCTGACTGGCCGAACCGCGACAGGTTCATCCTTTCTTGTGGCCACGCTTGCATCCTTCTTTATTCGATGCTGTTCCTCACGGGCTACGACCTGACCCTGCATGACATCACGCAGTTCCGCCAACTTGGGTCCCGGACGCCGGGCCACCCAGAGTCGAGCGAGCTCAAAGGCGTCGAGGTTACGACCGGCCCGCTCGGGCAGGGCTTCGCCAACGGCGTAGGCATGGGCGTTGCCGAACGGATCCTCCGCTCGCAGTACGGGCCAGACCTCGTCGACCACCACACCTTCGTGATCTGCAGCGACGGCGACCTGATGGAAGGGATCAGCCACGAAACCGCTTCCTTGGCCGGGCACCTCGGGCTTGGGCGGCTCATTTACATCTACGACGACAACCACATCACCATCGACGGCCCGACCGAGATCACCCTCAACGACGACGCGGTAAAGCGTTTCGACGCTTACGGCTGGCACACCGAGGACCTCGGCGAGGTGGCCAACGACACCCAGGCACTCGAGGACGCCGTCCGCCGGGCGATGGCCATCGAGGACCGCCCGAGTTTTCTCCAGCTCCGCTCCCACATTGGTTGGCCGTCGCCGCACCTGACCGACAGCTCCAAGGCCCACGGCGACCCGTTCGAGCCCGAGGAAATCAAGGCCACCAAGGAGATCCTCGGTCTCCCCGTCGAAGAGGCCTTTTGGGTGCCTGACGAAGTGCTCGCCATGTACCGGGCTGCCGGCGCCCGCGGGCGCCCCGAGCGGGACGCGTGGGCTAAACGCCTCGAGGCCGGTCTGCCCTCCGGCAGCGCCCCCCGGGCGCGTTGGGACGCCCAATGGCGCGGCCAGGCGCTCCCGGGTTTCGAGCAGAAGCTGCCGACCTGGGAGGCCGGCCAGAGCCTCGCCACCAGGGCCGCCCTGAAATCGAGCCTGAACGCCATTTTCCCTGACGTACCAGGCCTCGTTTCGGGGGGCGCCGACCTAACTGGCAACACAGGCACAATGCTCGACGGCCAGCCGGTCCAGTCCAAGGAACACCCGGAGGGGCGCCTGATGGCTTACGGCGTCCGCGAGCACGGGATGGGCGGCACAATGGTCGGCATGTCCCGCCATGGCGGGATCCTGCCGGTAGGCGGCACGTTCTTCGTGTTCAGCGACTACATGAGGGGCTCGGTGCGGCTGTCGGCCCTCTCCCACACAAAGGTCATCTTTTCCTGGACGCACGATTCGGTAGGCCTCGGTCAAGACGGCCCGACGCACCAGCCGGTCGAACAGATCGCCGCGATGCGGGCCATGCCCAACCTGCGTGTCATCCGCCCCGCCGACGCCAACGAGACCGCTCAGGCGGTCCGCGTCGCCATCGACCACGATGGCCCGACAGCGCTCCTCCTCTCCCGCCAAGCCATACCCGTCCTCGAAGGCACCGCACAGCGAGCAGAGCTGCTGCGGCGGGGCGCCTACGTGCTCTCCGGGGACGAGCCCGGCCCCGACATCGTGCTCGTGGGCACCGGGTCCGAGGTGTGGGTTTGTGCCGACGCCGCCAGGCTGCTCGCAACCGACGGCCTGAGGGTGCGGGTCGTCTCCATGCCCAGCTGGGAGCTTTTCGAGGAGCAAGACGACGACTATCAGGACGAAGTCCTTGGCGCCGGCGCACCCGTCCTGGCCGTGGAAGCCGCCACCAGCTTCGGCTGGTCGCGTTGGGCGGATGCCACCGTTTCCCTAGACCACTTTGGCGCCTCCGGCCCCGGCGCTGAGGTACTGGCCCACTTCGGTTTCACCCCCGAAAACGTGGCCGACAACGCCCGGGCCCTGCTCCGAAAGAGTGACGAAGACCAGGAGGAAAATAAATGACGCTTCTCCATCAGCTCTACACGGAGGCCGGCCAAAGCCCGTGGATCGACAACCTCTCACGTGATTCCATACGCTCCGGGCGCCTCGCCAACATGGCCGATGACGGCATCCGTGGTGTCACGTCCAACCCGACAATTTTCCAAAAGGCGATGACCGGGACGGACGCCTATTCCGCCGATTTCGCCCGCCTCATCGAAGGTGGGTCGGTCGAGCAAGCCTTCTGGGAAATGGCCACCGCCGACGTCACGGCCGCTCTCGAGATATTCCATCCCCTCTACGTCCAAAGCGGTGGTAGCGATGGGTTTATCTCCCTCGAGGTCTCACCGCGCCTCGCCTACGACACCGAAGGCACCATCAAAGCTGCCCGCATATTCCACGAGCGCATTGCGATGCCCAATTTGCTGGTTAAAATCCCTGCCACAGAGGCTGGAGTACCCGCGATCCGCCAGATGATCAGCGAGGGCCGCAACATAAACGTCACGCTGATCTTTAGCCTCGACAGGTATGAAGCTGTTATCGAGGCTTACATTTCTGGGCTCGAAGCGTTCGCCGGCACCGGAGGGGACCTCTCCCGCGTGCACAGTGTCGCCTCGTTCTTCGTGAGCCGTGTCGATACCGAAGTCGACCGCCGCCTCGAAGCCTTGAACAACGACAAGGCTCTTTCGCTGCGCGGGAAAGCCGCTGTCGCACAAGCGAAGTTGGCATACCAGTTGTTCCTCGGGCGCTTCTCCGGGCCTCGCTGGGACGCTCTCGCGGCCAAGGGTGCACACGTCCAGCGACCGCTTTGGGCCTCCACCTCCACCAAGAACCCTGCATATCCGGACCTTCTTTACGTGGACACCCTCATCGGCCTGCACACCGTCAACACGATGCCCGACGCGACAATCGCCGCGTTCTTGGACCACGGCACCGTGGCCCGGACCGTGGACAAGGGAGCAGATGAGGCCCGCGCCCAAATCGAGGCCCTCGGCCAAATTGGCATCGATATGGCCGACGTCTCCCACAAGCTCGAAGAAGAAGGCGTAGCCGCCTTCTCCAAGAGCTTCGACGAACTGCTCCAGGCGCTCGAAGACAAAGCCAACGAGCACAAGGCTGACAGCTAGTCGTGACCGAAACCACCCTGCCCCCCAAC
>DATKHZ010000418.1:0-2549 GCA_035509995.1 Acidimicrobiales bacterium
GTCCAGGCGTTCGGCCACGTCGGCTTTTTGCTTTTGACGCCGGCCGGGCGCCGGCGACCACCCCTTTTGATTCGGAAGGAACTTCTACATGGAAAGCAACAACAGCCTTACTGGCCGATTGGACGCCGAATTCGCCGCCACGCGCGCTCGAATCAGTGGGCAGCAAGCGGAGTCGGTTCGCGTCTCCGAAGCCACGAACATCCGGTTCGACGCCTTTACTGTCCTGCGGGACCGGGTCAACGAACTGGCGGCCCCTCGGCTGAAACAGCTCCAGGACCGCCTACCCGGAGCGGCCATGACATCCGTGCCGTCGTCGCAGGGGGACTCGGTGTCGTTTCGCCTGAAATGGGACCTCGCCGTAATGACCGTCGATTTCAGCCTTTCTCACGACGGCTCCCTCGTGAACGCGTTTCTCGATTACAACCTGGACATTGTCCCGGTCTTCATCGCGTTCGATCGCCACAGCCGGCTGAAAATCCCGCTCGACCCCGTCGCTTGCGACTACGACCGGATCGCACAGTGGCTGGACGATCGGATCGTGGGCTTTGTCCACACCTACATGGCGATGCAGTTCACCACCCCGTACCAGGGCGACAACATGGCCATCGATCCGGTCGCCCACATCAGCTTCCCGAAGGCGTTTGCGTCGTCGAGCCTGGAGTTCGGGGGCAAGACGTTTCACTTCCTTACCGAGCATACGCGCCGGGAATTCGAGCAAGGCCCGGCCGCCTTTGCCTCATAGGACGCCGCGCTGTCGAGGCCTGGGGGTTCCACACCGCTCGCCCTGGACGGCGGTCCTTCGCTCAAGGGAATTCTTCCATGTATGAGATCGTCGTGCGCATTCGTGAGCGCGAGGAAGTGATCGAGACGGTCGGCAGCCTGGAAATCGCCCTGGCGCGCATCCAGGCTTACAAGCGCCAGGGGTTGACGGCCTACTTCCGGCCGGTGTTCACACGCGCGGCCTGAACTAGACCCTATATCGTCCACCGCACCGCCAGGGCGACGGCCTTGCCGAGCCGCTCCTGAACCCCCCGCGCGGTCCGCATCGGCCGTCCGATCAGCCAGCGCCTCAGCAGCGGCAACATCCGCGGCCCCTATCCGCCAGCTGTGGTAAAGCTTCTCGGCGGCTCGCCCGACCTTTACCCCGGCGACGGCGCTGGCGTTCCCGGCCCGTCGCCCCCCGTCCTTCGCTCCCGCGCCTGAGCCGCCTTCGTCGGCAGCTTCACGTTGCGAGCCAGGCCCAGCAGCCAGAGGAGGCGGATGAACCAGTAGCTCACGTCCGGCTGCCACCAGCGCAGGCCGTGACGGGCGGAGGTCGGGAAGGCGTGGTGGGTGTTGTGCCAGCCCTCCCCCAAAGCCAGCACCCCGAACAGGTAGTTGTTGCGGCTCTGGTCGCCCGTGCGGTAGGGCCGCCTACCCCACAGGTGGCAGACCGAGTTGACGCTCCAGGTGACGTGGTGGACCAGGAAGACGCGAACCAGGCCGCCCCAAAGCAGACCAAGCCACGCGCCCATCCACGTCCCGCTCACGAGGCCGCCCACCAGGGCCGGGATCAGCAGCCCCGCCGCCGCCCACACCAGGAACAGTGCGCTCACCACGCGCAGCAGGCGGCTCTGCTGGAGGTCTTTGACGTAGCGGTACAGGTCCGGCGGCTCGGGCGCGAAGACCCAGCCGACGTGCGCGTGCCATAAGCCGCGCAGCAGGCCCAGTACGCCGCTGCCTTCGGTGTGCGGCGAGTGGGGGTCGCCGGCGTCGTCGCTGTGCTGGTGGTGCCGGCGGTGCAGCGCCACCCAGAACAGCAGCGGACCCTCCACGGCCATCGAGCCGAGGACGCCGAGCGTGAGCTGTACGACTCTGTTGGCCTGGAAGGAGTGGTGCGTGAACAGGCGGTGGAAGCCGACCGTGATGCCGAGGGCGGTCAAGAAGTACATGCCCAGCAGGAGGCCCAGATCGACCCAGCGGAAGCCCCAGCCCCAGAGGAACAGGGCGGCTGCAACCAGACCCAGGAACGGCACGACGACCGCGGTCAGATTTACAAACCACACGGCCAACGACACGCGGCCGGGGACCGGCCCACGGGGCGGCAGCTCCGCGACGGGGTCAGCGACCGGCAGCAGGGTCGATTCGGCCACAGGCAGGGGGGGCGCCTGGACAGTTGATTCGGCCACGGGCCGCTCCTCTCTTGCGCTGGAGGCCAGACGGCAGGCCGGTGGAGGCAAGAGGCAAATCGCGTGCCGTATGCCGTCGCGACCGGCGCCGCCTCGCCCCGCGTCGCTCCGCCTCGTTCCCTAACACCTCAACATGAGTGTGGTGCGAGTGGCGCGAGGAGCGCGCCTCACGGGAAACTCTCCTGGATGAATGCGCCTGCCGAACGGCCCTGCCGTCCTACTTCTTCTTCGCTTCGCGGAAAGGGTAGGGCCATGAATCGGGGCGGGAGTCGTAAATAAGGTTCGGCGCTGTACAATGGATGAAGCGGCGGATTGCCGATGAACCTCGGGTCCGCTCCGACAACCAGTTGAGTCGCAGTCGTCGGAAGACTAGGCGAAGAG
>DATKHZ010000419.1:0-3183 GCA_035509995.1 Acidimicrobiales bacterium
TTGAAACCTGTGGATCCGCCGGGAAGGGCGCCGGGGCGGTGGAGGTGACCGCGCCGCGGGTGAACGACAAGCGCACCGACCCGGACACGGGCGAGCGGAAGCGGTTCAGCTCGGCGATCCTACCGCCGTGGGCGCGCAAGACTCCGCAGGTCAGCGAGGTGCTGCCGCTGCTATACCTGTACGGCCTGTTGTCCGGGGACTTCGTGCCCGCGCTCGGGCAGTTTCTCGGCTCGTCCGCGGGCCTGTCCTCCTCGGTGATCACGAAGCTGACCGAGACCTGGAAGGCCGAGGCCGCGGCGTTCATGACCCGGGACCTGTCCGCAATCGATTACGTCTACCCAGGCCCCGCCGGAAGCAGCCTAAAGATCTTGATCTACAGGTATCGACAATTACTCTCGGGTGCGATGAGGGAAGGCGTGCATCGCACGCGATCGGTCACCGCTTGACATTGACCCTACGTCAGGCTTGCAAGGTGGACGTATGCAGAATCGCGCACGGCTGCCCACGCCGGGGGACAGTGCCCCTCAACTGGCGGTCGACGCAGTGGGGTTGGCCAAGTCCTTCGGTGGCCAGCACGCACTCACCGGTCTCGACCTGGCCGTTCCCGAGGGTTCCGTCACGGCCCTCATCGGCCCCAACGGGTCAGGGAAGACGACGACGATTCGCATCCTCTCGACGCTTCTTGCTCCGGACGCTGGCCGGGCGGCCGTGTTCGGTCACGATGTCGTGGCAGAGCCGGAGGCCGTCAGGGCAGCGATCGGTGTCACCGGCCAGTTCTCTGCCGTGGACAAGGTCCTGACCGGCAGGGAGAACCTTGCCTTGATGGCGAGGCTGCACCGCCTGCGGCGGGCTGTTGCGCTGGAGCGGACGGCAAGAAACCTGGAGCGCTTCGAGTTGACCGGGGCAGCGGACCGGCCTGTGATCTCCTACTCGGGAGGTATGCGCCGTCGTCTCGATCTGGCGATGACCCTCATGGGCGAGCCCCGGATCGTCTTCCTGGACGAGCCAACGACTGGCCTTGATCCACGTGGGCGACAGGTTCTCTGGCGGATCGTCCGGGACCTGGTCGCCGGCGGGGTGACCGTCCTCCTGACGACGCAGTACCTGGAAGAAGCGGATCGCCTGGCCGACCGTGTGGTCCTCATCGACCGTGGTGCCCTGGTAGCAGAAGGCACGCCGTCCGAGCTGAAGAAGCGGGCACCGGGCGGACGCATCCGGCTCCATTTCGCCGGGGATGATGCGCTTGCTGCTGCGGCTGCGGAGTTCGGCGGTGCAGAACGCAGTGATGACGACTTGTCGCTCGAATTGGCGAGCGACGGAAGCGTGGCTGGCCTCCGGCAGGTGCTCGACCGGCTTGAGCGTCACCGGATCACCGTGGAGAGCCTTTCGGCCCAGCCCCCGGACCTCGACGACGTCTTCTTCGCCTTGACTGGCGGCGGCCCTGAGCCGTCTCGTGCCAACTCGATGGAGGAAGGACCATGACGGCCCCCTCTCTGGCGCTCGCTGACACGGCCACGATGCTGCGCCGGGACGTACGTCACGCAGTGCGCTTCCCGATGGTGACGATCAGCGGACTACTCGTGCCGGTGCTCTTCCTGCTCCTCTTCGATGGTGTCTTCGGTCACACGCTTCGCGCAGGACTCGGCAGCGCCGTCAGCGGCGGCTACATCAACTACGTGCTTCCCGGCATCCTCGTGATGGCCGCTGCCTCGGTCGCTGAATCGACGGCGCTTGGCGTGAACGCCGACATGGGTGAGGGGATCATCGCCCGTTTCCGGACGATGGCCATCTGGCGCCCTTCGGTCCTTGCCGGGCCGGTGATCGGCAGCGTCGTCCGTACGCTCATTACGGGTGCAGTCGTTTGCTTCTTCGCACTCGCGCTAGGGTTCTCACCCGACGCCACCGCACTCGGCTGGCTCGCCGCCATCGGGCTGTTCGCCCTTCTGGGAATGGCACTCTCGTGGCTGACGGTGGCCTTTGGACTGCTCGCCAAAACGCCAGCAGGGGCAAACAGTCTCTCGCTCATTCTCCTCGTCCTTCCCTTTGTCAGCAGCGCGTTTGTTCCCACTGCCGCGATGCCCGCAGGAGTACGGGCGTTTGCCGAGTATCAGCCGTTCACCTCGATCATTGACACCTTTCGCAGCCTGCTTACCCGAACCCCTATGGGCAATCACGGCATTGTGGCCGTGACCTGGTGCGCCGCCATCGCAGTGGTCGGATTCCTGTGGGCGGTGAGGCTGTACAACCGGGATTCACCGGCGGCGTCCTGATGGCGAAGCTCCTGACGATCGGTCAACTGGCCAGCCACTGCGGCGTCACCGTGCGGGCGGTCCGTCATTACCACCGGGTCGGTCTGCTCCCCGAACCCGTGCGGGATAACTCCGGTTACCGCCGCTATGGTGCACAGGCGGTCGTCGATCTCGTGCGGATCAAGGTCCTTGCCGATGCAGGTGTCCCGCTCGCTCACGTCAGCCACCTCCTCAATGCTGACCCCGATGAGTTCGGCGCTGCGGTTGCCGGGATCGACGAGGCGCTTCAGCAGCAAATTGGCCAGCTTGAGCACCGGCGCCAGCAGCTCGCCGGCCTCCTCGCTGGTGACCAGCTCGTACTGCCATCCGAGGTCGCAGAGATGCTCAGCGCCCTGCGGGAGATGGGCGTGAGCGAGCAGGGCGTGCAGATCGAACGAGACGGATGGGTTCTTCTCGCCGCGCTCTCTCCCGAGCTGGTTCCAGAGTGGACGAGGCAAAAGCGAGCCGCGCTGGCAGACCCCGAGTTCCGGCGCATCTACCTGGCCTACGACGGAGCCCGAGACTGGGACCCGGCCGACCCACGACTGAAACCACTGGCTGACAGGACGGTCGAATGGACGGCGACCCGCCACGATGCGGTCGTGGGTGCTCGTCCCAGCACGCTCCCGAGCGAGCCGAACGTCGTCCTCGTCGCACAGCTCATGGACGCCGAGTCCGCCTACACCTCGCCCGCCTTGAACCGGCTGGCGGAGCTTTGCAGGTCACAGCTCAATTCGTCGGCAGGGCTCCTGTCGGAGTCAACGGCAAGCCCGTCGAACGACCCGAGGACAAGGCCGCCTGGGAGACCCCGCCGGAAGCAGCCTAAAAGATCTTGATCCACAGGTATTGACAATTACTCGGTCGATATGCATGCGCTCTTTTGATGTCTTGTGGT
>DATKHZ010000420.1:0-2110 GCA_035509995.1 Acidimicrobiales bacterium
GAACGGGGCCTCGCCGCGCCAACCGTCCTGCGTTACGAGAACCTGTCCCGCCGCTTCCTCCAGCATCGGGCAACAGTTGCAGGGCCCGGTTTCGTCGGGGATCTGAGCGGAGCGGACGTGGTCGCGTTCCTCCTGGCCGAGACGGCGAGGCTTTCGGTCGGAGCGGCGAAAGGGTGCGTGGCGGAGCTCCGGTCGCTGTTGCGGTTCTTGTACTTGGACGGCCGGGTGCCGCTCGCCTTGGCCGCGGTGGTCCCTCCGGTCGCCGGCTGGCACGACACGGGCATCCCGGCGGGGCTGGCCGCGCCATAGGTGCAGCGGCTGCTGGACTCTTGCGACCGCACCGGTCCCGTCGGCATCCGCGACTTCGCCATGTTGGTGCTCGTCGCACGTCTAGGCCTTCGCTCGGTGGAGGTGGCGAGGCTCGAGCTCGGCGATATCGACTGGCGGGCGGGCGAGATCGTGGTGAGAGGCAAAGCCCGTCGTCGGGACAGTCTGCCGCTCGTGGCCGAGGTGGGCGAGGCCCTCAGTGCCCACCTGAGCTCACCCCGGCGCCCGACAAGATTGCGCCAGGTGTTCCTGGTCACCAAGGCGCCGACCCGGGCAATCCGCGCAGACCTGGTCAGCGACGTCTGTCGCCGGGCCTGCGAGCGTGCCGGCGTGCCTCGAGTGGGTGCCCATCGGCTCCGTCACGCCCTGGCCACCGACATGCTGCGCCAGGGGGCCACCTTGACCGAAGTCAGCCAGGTGCTCCGACATCGCGACCTGGCTACCACGGCGATCTATGCAAAAGTCGACTTCAGCTCCCTGCGCAGCGTGGCTCAGCCGTGGCCAGGGGCAGCACGATGAGCGCGCTCAGCCAGGCCGCTGCCGACTACCTTCGCCTCCGTCACAGCCTCGGCCACGACCTGGCCGACGCCCACCGTCTGCTGCCGCGCTTGGTCTCTTACCTGGACTCGATCGGCGCGCCGACGGTCACTATCGAAGCGGCCCTCGCCTGGGCGCAGCAACCCCAGACCAGCCCGGCGAGCAGCGTCTGGCCGAGAAGGATGTCCATCGCTCGCGGGTTCGCCCGTTACATGGCCGGCTTTGACCCCCGCACCGAAATCCCGCCGCTCGGGCTAGTCCCCAGCCGCCAGTGTTGGCGCCGCCGTTCATCTACAGCCCTGCCGACATTGCTGCTCTCATGGGCGAGGCCCGCTCGATACGTTGGCGCTTGCCGGCGGCCACCCATGAGACGCTGATCGGCCTGCTGGCGGCGACGGGCCTGCGGGTGGGCGAGGCACTCAAGCTCGACCGGGGCGACATCAACTGGGACGATGGCGTCCTGTCGGTGCGTGAGTCCAAGTTCCACAAGTCCCGCCAGGTCCCGGTGCTGGCTTCCACCCTGGCCGCTCTCGAGCGCTACAGCCATGTCCGAGACGAGCTGTGCCAGAGGCCAATAACCCGTAGTTTCTTCCTATCGGTGCGGGGCACGCGGCTGATATACGCCGTCGCTCAAGAAGTCTTCCGCCGTCTTTGCGACGAGACCGGGGTCGGGGCGGGCTCTGCCAGCCGCCCGAGGATCCATGATTTCCGCCACTCTTTCGCCGTGACCAGTTTGCTCGAGTGGTATCGGACGGGACAGCCCGTCGAGGCCCGGCTGCCGTGGTTGTCGACCTATTTGGGCCACCGTGACCCGCGTTCTACTTATTGGTACTTATCTGCCGCACCGGAACTGCTCGCCCTGGCCGCCGGCCGTCTCGAGCTCTCCCGGGGGGTGATCGTGCGATGACGCTCATCGCTCCCACGCTGGAGAGCTTTTTCACCGACCGCCTGGCCAAGCAGCGCTACGCCAGCCCCCGCACGGTCGCCTCATATCGCGACGCTCTCAAGCTGCTGCTCGTGTTCGTCCACGACCGCACCGGCACGCCACCGGCCAGGCTCGACTGGGCCGTCCTTGACATCGAGATGATCAGCGCCTTCCTGGAGCACCTAGAAACCGCACGGCACAACAGCGCATGGACCCGCAACCTTCGTCTCACCGCTATCAGGTCATTGTTCTCCTACGCCGCTCTGCGCCACCCCGAGCACGCCGCACTCATCCAACGCGTCCTGGCGATGCCACCCAAAC
>DATKHZ010000421.1:0-2687 GCA_035509995.1 Acidimicrobiales bacterium
CCTCTTCGGCCGCGCCACCCTGGACCACCTCGGCGTCCTCCAACATCGCTTCCAGCTGACGGATCCGGGCCTCCATCTTGCCCTGCGAGTCCTTTGCGGCGTGGTAGTCACCGTTCTCGGAGAGGTCCCCAAGCATCCGGGCCGCCTCGATGTCGCGCGCGATCTCCATCCGGCCCCGGGTTTTGAGGTCGTCGAGCTCAGCATGGAGCCGCTCGTAGGTTTCAGGCGACAGCTTCGTAAAGGCCATTCCCGCAGGGTACCAGCGGGGAGCCGGGTTTGAGCAGGCGCACTGGCCCCCCTGCCGTCCCCAGGCAGCCCGTCCCCAGGCAACCCAGCCTGAGCAACCCGTGCCCGAGCAGCCCGTCGCCGTGCCCGGCCAGCGGTCGCCGTCCCTGCGCCGCCGACGGCGCCCGAATATGGTTGACGAAGGGGCCGGTTGGGTGCAATACTAGGAAGACCTATGAATGCTCGACGTCTTGCACGCCACGCCGATGCTGTCGTAGTAATTTCTTCCTGACGCCCTCCCACTATGGGTGTGCGTCGCAGCGACCGTCCTCGGAGGGCGGTCGTTTTCATGTCTAGTCACTAACAGGATTTTGGCAAAAGGAGCGCCCTCAATTGAGCGCAGGACAATCACCACATCGAATAGCTGTCGTCCCCGGCGACGGCATCGGCCCTGAGGTGATCGCCGAGGCTCTCAAGGTCGCGCGCGCGGCCGGTGCCGAGCTGAACACGACCGAGTACGACCTGGGTGGGCGGCGTTACCTGGCAACCGGCGAAGTGCTCCCCGACAGTGTCCTGGAAGAACTGAGAGGTTTCGACGCCATTTTGCTCGGAGCGGTCGGGTCGCCCGATGTGCCGCCCGGCTTACTGGAGCGTGGTTTGCTGCTGCGGCTCCGTTTCGAGCTCGACCTTTACATCAACCTCCGCCCGTTCCTGGCGCAGGCCAGTGTCGGGGCCGGGGTGCCCATCGACTTTGCTGTCGTGCGCGAGAACACCGAAGGGACCTACGCCGGCGAGGGTGGCTTTTTGAGGAAAGGGACCCCCGCCGAGGTGGCCACGCAGGGTTCGGTGAACACACGCTTTGGGGTCGAGCGATGTGTGAGGTTCGCGTTCGAGCTGGCTGAGGCCAGGCGCCGCCACCTCACGCTGGTCCACAAGACCAACGTCTTGACCTTCGCCGGCAACCTGTGGCAGCGCGTTTTTGACGAGGCGGCGGCCGACCACCCCGAGGTCAAGACGGCCTACAACCACGTCGACGCGGCTTGCATTTACATGGTGGAGTCCCCCGACCGCTACGACGTCATCGTCACGGACAACCTCTTCGGCGACATCCTGACAGACCTTGCCGGGGCTGTGTCCGGAGGTATAGGCCGGGCGGCCTCCGCCAATTTGAACCCGGCGCGCACCGGGCCGTCGCTTTTCGAACCGGTACACGGCAGCGCTCCCGATATCGCGGGCACGGGCAAGGCAAATCCCAGCGCTGCTGTCATTTCGGTCGCCATGATGCTCGAGCACCTCGGCCTTGGCGACGAAGCAGCACGGGTGCACAAGGCGGTGCAGGGCTTCCAACCCTCACAGCCGATCACTACAAGTCAGTACGGCGACGAGCTATCAGAAAGGGTGTGAACGAGCGGTGCCAATCACCAAGACCGATTACATATGGATGGACGGCGAGCTAGTCAACTGGGACGACGCCAACGTACACATCCTCACGCACACTCTTCATTACGGCTGCGGGGTCTTCGAAGGGATCCGGGCCTACGCGACGGCCGAAGGCCCGGGAGTTTTCCGCCTCACGGACCACATCGCCAGGCTCTTCAACTCAGCCAAGATCTTCTTGATGGACATCCCCTTCAGCCAGGACCAGATAGTGGAAGCCGTGAAGCACACGGTTGCGGCGAACAACTTGACCGAGTGCTACATCAGGCCGCTCGCCTACCTCGGCTACGGGGAAATGGGCCTCAACCCTCTCCCGTGCACGGTCCGGGTGGCCATCGCCGTTTGGCCGTGGGGCGCGTACCTAGGTGAGGAGGGGATCGCAAAAGGCGTGCGCGTGAAGATCAGTTCATGGCAGCGCCATGACCCGAACGCGATGCCACCTGCTGCCAAGGGTACGGGCATGTACATCAACTCGTCGATGGCCAAGGTCGAGGCGCTCAAAGCGGGCTACGACGAGGCCATCCTCCTGTCGCCGCAGGGCTACGTCAGCGAGTGCACCGGCGAGAACCTGTTCGTGGTCCGGCACGGCCGGATCATCACCCCGCCGTTGTCCGCCGGCGCTCTGGAGGGCATCACCCAGGACTCCGTGATGACCATCGCCCGGGACCTCGGCTTCGAGGTGGGGTACGGCAACATCCTGCGTTCCGATCTCTACATCGCTGACGAGGCGTTCCTGACCGGGACCGCGGCGGAGGTCGTGCCGATCGCCTCGGTCGACGACCGCGAGGTCGGCGACGGCAAGCCGGGCTCCATCACCAGGAGGATCCAGGAGACGTACCACGCCGCGGTGCGGGGCCAGGTGGATCGGTACAAGGACTGGGTCGAGCATGTCGGGTGACCACCCGGTCCCGGTAGGGCTCCCTGACGGAGTCGACATCTACGACACCACGCTGCGTGACGGCAGCCAGGCCGAGGGCCTCTCGCTCACCGTGGAGGACAAGCTGCGGGTGGCCGAGCAACTCGAC